>NZ_JBWKCY010000016.1:0-18106 GCF_056436245.1 Streptomyces sp. NPDC043812 | reverse complement strand
GCATCACCGTTCGCGGCGACATCACCATTCGTCGTGGTGTCGTCCTCGCACAGCGGCCTGGTGATCGTGTTGTCGAGGAGTGTCACTTCCCCGTTTCGGGCCAGCACCCGGCCCTCGATGGTCGCCCCAGTGCCGACAGTGATCGTGGTGAGCGCCATGACGGTGCCCACGAAATCGGCGCTGGTTTGGATGGTGGCCGATTCGTCGGTCACCCAGAACACGTTGCACGCCTGGGCGCCGTTCTGGAGCTGGATTTGGCTATTGACTGCCACTGTCAGGCCCGCAGGAACCTTGAACACCCAGACAGCGTCGGGGTTGTTCTGGCCGTCCAGGGTCCAGGTACCGTTGACCAGGAGACCGGACGTGACCCCGTAGGTGCCTGGAAACAGCGTGGGAGTCACAGGCGCAGCGGAAAGGGCGAATTCCGTGGGTTGGCCGAAGGCGTCGTTGTACGCCGTAACGAGGGCGGCCTTCGCGGGCGCAGCCGCTGCCTGAGTGTAGATCGTCCCTTCCACCGTCCCGGGCGGGAATCCGACGACTTCCGACCCTGGAGATACACCCACGTCTCCGGTGATCGTAGTTTCACCGCCGTTGGTGACCGTCTCACCAGCCAGCACAGCGAAGTTTGTCGCGTCACCCAGTTCTACAAATGTTGCTGCAGCCGCCCGCGTAGGCGTCACTGCCACAACGGCAAAGGCAACCAGCAGGGTGAGTACCCCCGCGAACCAGGCCGTCATTGTGCGCCGATGCGGCGCATCGGGAATATTCAGCGTCATCGAGGAGCCAACTCCTGTGGGGGGTGGGGACGTCCGGCGTTCCTCATGCGATCGGAATCGCCTCTTCTGTCGGCGGCATATTACGCAGACACCCAACCCCGCCAATGATTCACGCGGCGTTTCCTCCGGAATCAATCAATATGCATCAAGGAATGTACGACAGGCATTGAGCCGACCGGCTGTCACCCAGCCGTGTGGTAATCCACCGTCGAACAATCAATCCCCTCCATCAGGACGTTCGTCGGCTACTGTCCGTCGGTTGAACAGGGAGAAGCCCGTGATTCGCGCGCATCCGCCGGTTACTGGCCGCGGCCTTTCCCTGCGCGCCGACGGCCTGGGGCGTACGCAGCGGAAGACGAGGGCGGCAAGGAGCACCACGCGGGTAATCAGCAGGAGAAAGAGGGCCCGGGAGTCGTGTCCGGTGGGACCACCAGGGGAGAGGAGGGCGCCTTCGCCCAGGGCGAGAAGGTCGCCATCCGGGCGAGGGACCGGATGCGCAACAGGCGGTGCGGCGCATCGTCACGGTGCTGACTGAACTCGAAGTGGATCAGGGCTTGCCGGACCTCCTGAAACGACAGCGCCCCCGGCGCGTATGCCGGGGGCGCTGAGACGTTGGAAGATCAGTCCGCAATTGGCAGGTAGACGCGGTTGCCCGCCTCGGCGAACTCCTTCGACTTCGCGAGCATCCCCGCCTGGATGTCGTCGTCGCTGGTCACAGCGAGATCCGGGGCGAACTGCTCTGTGATGCTCTTACTGATCTTCATCGAGCAGAACTTCGGACCGCACATCGAGCAGAAATGCGCGGTCTTCGCCGGCTCGGCAGGAAGCGTCTCGTCGTGGAACTCCCGTGCCGTGTCCGGGTCCAGCGCGAGATTGAACTGGTCCTCCCAGCGGAACTCGAAGCGCGCATCGGACAGTGCGTCGTCCCATTCCTGGGCGCCCGGGTGGCCCTTGGCCAGGTCCGCCGCATGGGCGGCGATCTTGTAAGTGATGACGCCGGTCTTCACGTCGTCGCGGTTCGGCAGCCCCAGGTGCTCCTTGGGCGTCACGTAGCAGAGCATGGCCGTGCCCCACCAGGCGATCATGGCCGCCCCGATACCGGAGGTGATGTGGTCGTACGCCGGGGCCACGTCCGTGGTGAGCGGGCCGAGCGTGTAGAACGGGGCCTCCTCGCAGATCTCCTGCTGGAGGTCGATGTTCTCCTTGATCTTGTGCATCGGGACATGGCCCGGGCCCTCGATCATCGTCTGCACGTGGTGCCGCTTCGCGATCGAGTTGAGCTCCCCGAGCGTCTTCAACTCTGCGAACTGCGCCTCGTCGTTGGCGTCCGCGATCGAACCGGGCCGCAGTCCGTCGCCCAGGGAGTACGTCACGTCGTACGCGGCGAGGATCTCGCAGAGCTCCTCGAAGTTCTCGTACAGGAACGACTCCTTGTGGTGCGCCAGACACCACGCCGCCATGATCGAACCGCCGCGCGAGACGATGCCCGTCTTGCGGCGTGCGGTCAGTGGCACGTACCGCAGCAGCACACCCGCGTGCACCGTCATGTAGTCGACGCCCTGCTCGGCCTGCTCGATGACCGTGTCCTTGTAGATCTCCCAGGTCAGCTCCTCCGCCTTTCCGTCGACCTTCTCCAGTGCCTGGTACAGCGGCACGGTGCCGATCGGGACGGGGGAGTTGCGCAGCACCCACTCTCGGGTGGTGTGGATGTTGCGACCGGTGGACAGATCCATGACCGTGTCGGCGCCCCATCGCGTCGCCCAGGTCATCTTCTCGACCTCCTCCTCGATGGAGGAGGTGACCGCGGAGTTGCCGATGTTCGCGTTGACCTTCACCAGGAACCGCTTGCCGATGATCATCGGCTCGATCTCCGGGTGGTTGATGTTGGCCGGCAGCACGGCCCTGCCTGCCGCGATCTCCTCCCGCACCACTTCGGGCGAGACGTTCTCGCGGATGGCGACGTACTCCATCTCCGGGGTGATCTCGCCCCGGCGGGCGTACGCCAGCTGCGTCACCGCCTGGCCGTCGCGACCGCGGCGCGGCTGCCGGGGCCGCCCGGGGAAGACGGCGTCGAGATTGCGCAGACCTCCGCGCGGGGACGTGTGCTTGATCCCGTCGTCCTCGGGGCGGACCGGCCGGCCCGCGTACTCCTCGGTGTCGCCCCGGGCAATGACCCAGTTCTCCCGCAACGGCGGCAGTCCCCTGCGGACATCGGTCTCGACATGGGGATCGGTGTACGGACCGGACGTGTCGTAGAGCGTCACGTCCTTGCCGTTGGTGAGGTGCACCTTGCGCACCGGCACACGGAGGTCGGGGCGTGAGCCCGCGACGTACCCCTTGTGCCAGCCGATGGACTTCCCGGCCTCGTCGTTCTGGTTCGAGGCAGGCGTGCGTGCGTCCGATACGGTCATGAGACCTACTCCCTACGCCGGCATTACCCGGTAACAGGTTCGGCGGTCGGCGCAGCTTCCCGTACGGATGTACGGAGGTCAGCGCCCTCTCAGCCCGGTGCTCCGAGCTCCCGCGTGTGCAAAGGTGCCACCACGCTAGCGCCATTTCTGGCGCGCTGAACAGGGGGCCCCTCCCGTTCTTGCGATGATCTGTCGGTGACTTCATCAGCGCAGCCTCCGGATCCGCACGGCGAGACGCACGACGGGGCGCACGGCCGACCCTCCGGTCATGTGCACAGCCACGGGCCTGCCGCACCCGTCTCCCAGCACCTCCGCAAGGTCATCGCCGCGGTGCTGATTCCGTTCGCGACCGCGGTTGTCGTCGGGCTCGTCGTGCTCTGGCCGGGCGGGACCCCCGGACACGAACGCTCCGGTGTCGGCTTCGACCGGCAGACCGAGCAGGCGAAGGTGGTGAGTGTCGAGAAGGTCGACTGCAAGGACGTCAACGCCGCACAGGTGCCCCCGACCGGGGACACGACGACGCCGGAGGGCCGCGAGGCGGCCGAGTCGCAGCAGGGCAGTTGCGGGAAGGCGACCGTCGAGATCACCACCGGCAAGGACAAGGGCCGGACGTTCGTCGAGATCGTGCAGCCGGACGCACCGCGGCAGTTGAAGGAAGGCCAGGGCGTGATCGTGGCGTACGCGCCCGACGCGCCCCGTGATCTGCAGTACTCGGTGACGGATGTGGACCGTGGGTTCCCCATCGCGGTGCTCGCGGGGATCTTCGCGCTGGTGGTCGTCCTGGTGGGGAGAATGCGCGGAGTCATGGCGCTGATCGCGCTGGCCGTCTCCTTCGCCGTGCTGACGCTGTTCATCCTGCCGGGGATCCTGGAGGGTTCGAATCCGCTGATCGTCGCGGTCGTCGGGGCGAGCGCGATCATGCTGGCCTCGCTCTACATGTGCCATGGGGTCACGGCGCGCACCTCGGTGGCCGTGCTCGGCACGCTGATCTCGCTGCTGCTCATCGGCCTGCTCGGCTCACTCTTCATCGGCTGGGCGAGTCTGAGCGGAAACACCGACGACAACACGGGTCTGATCAAGGGGCTCTACCCCGACATCGACATGAGCGGTCTGCTGCTGGCCGGGGTGATCATCGGTTCGCTCGGTGTCCTCGACGACGTCACCGTGACGCAGACGTCCGCGGTATGGGAATTGCACCAGGCCGATCCGACCATGGGTCCGCGTGCGCTCTATCGCTCGGCGATCCGGATCGGCCGCGATCACATCGCCTCGGTCGTCAACACACTCGTCCTCGCCTACGCGGGCGCGGCTCTGCCTCTGCTGCTGCTCTTCTCGATCGCGCAGTCCAGCGTGGGAACGGTCGCCACCAGCGAGTTGGTGGCAGAAGAGATCGTGCGAACGCTGATCGGCTCGATCGGTCTCGTTGCCTCCGTGCCGGTGACGACTGCTCTCGCTGCCCTGGTCGTGTCGGCCGACCGGCCCGGACCCGCTCCGCACACAGCCGCACCCGCCCGCGGCGGACGGGGCCGCCGCCGCAAGAAGTAGACGGGGGTCAGGGCCTCGGTCTCAGCCGGCGTTCTCCTCGGCGAGGATGCGGCCGAGTGCCTCCTCGAGGCTCATCTCGAAGTCACCGAGCGCGAGTTCCTGTCCGAGTGGCACGAGCTTGTCCGTACGGTCGAGGAAGGCGACGAGCGGCGGGGCGCCGACGCGGAACAGGGCCGAATCGCCGCCCACCCGGAGCCGGATGTGGACACCCGACAGCCCCTGCGGCTCGGTCGGCGCGATGTGCACATCACCGTCCCCGCTCGGGGCGTTGATTCCGTCGAGCAGCAGTTCCCGGCCGAACGTCCAGGTCACGGGCGCATCTCCGGGCAGATGAAAGGTCATCCGCACCGCGTACGGATCCGAGGTCTCGTAGCCGAGCTCCACCGGGATACGGAAGGAGAGCTCCTCGGAGACGAGAAAGCTCATCAGAACCTCGGCCTGGACCGACTCGCGCATCACATACCTCGCAGGAGATGAAGCCATGAACCGTGCTGACGGAACGAAGAACGGCCGGAACGATCCTTGTGGGCCTTCCTGGCCTTCTGGACGTATCGTGCTGGAAGGAGCCGCAGATCACAAGGAGTGATATTTCAGATACTGATAGAGAACGCCAGTGACCCGAGCAGACCTCCGATTCCGGACCGCAACTGCTCAACTGCCGGGCACAGTCGGGCTTCTTGGTCCACCGGCAAGGAAATCGCCATCGTCGCGGCTACGTCACCCGCAGTGATCGGAATGGCTGCGCACACCGTGCCCAGCGCATACTCCTGCCGCTCGACGACCGGCTCCATGGGCCCGACCGCCCGCAGCCGCTCGAGCAGCGCCGACCTGTCGCGCACCGAGAAGGGCGTCACCGGCTGGACGGGATGGCGGTCGAGATGGTCACGGCGCGCGGTCTCGTCGAGCTGGCTGAGGAGACACTGCCCGATCGCGTGCGCGTGTCCGGTCTCGCGGAAGTCCGCCCACTCCTGCACCGCCGGCTGGTACGGCGTGTCCGCGATGGCCACCAGCTCGATCTCACCCTCGCGGTACACGGCAAAGTAGACGGCGACGCCGATGGCGTCCCGCCAGTGCGTCAACGAATCCTCGAGCGTGCTGCGACGATTCTGCAGTCCGCCGCTCCGGCCCAGTCGGCCGACAGCCTCCCCAAGGGTGAATACGCCCTTGTCCCGGCGGAGATAGTCCTCATGCGTCAATGTGCGCAACAGGTGATAGGCCGTGGGCAGCGGGATGCCGGCCTCACGCGCGAGCTGTTTCGCGGGGGCTCCGTCCCGGTGTGCACCGGCCGCCTCCAACAGCCTCAACGCACGCTGCACCGAACCGATCAGGGTAGGAGCAGCGGCTGTCGTAACCCCGGCCAAAGGTCACCCCCAGGCGTGGTGACGGGCAGCGCGCCCGCCCGCGGGGGCCGCCCCCGCGCGGCCGCCGCAACCCCGGAATCCTGAACAATCGATGAGCCCCGGGACACCGTGAAGCGCTGGTCAGAGCACTCGTGCGCAGGGAAAACCCCCGAGGGGCGGCAGAGAACTGCCACTCTAATGGCAGCACCGGCCCGGCGAGGGGCTTTGCCTGGGCCGTTCCCCCGGCCGGGCTAACACGGATTCCAAGGCCCTCACCAGTCGCTGCGCGAGGATCCTGAGGACGCCATGAACTTCCGTACGACGAAGACCAGTCCACCGACCAGTGCGACGAACAGCAGCAGTTTGAATAGCAGTCCGATCACGAAGCCGATGACGCTCGTGATGAGCCCCCCGAACACCGCCAGGGCGATGACAGGCACCGCGATCCACTTCACCCACCAGGGCATACCCGCGAATATCTCCCGCACAGCCATCGTCCTTACCTCGTTTCTCCGAGTGCGTGCCTTCGATGCTAGGCGCGCGGGTGGGGTGTGCGGGGGCCCGGCAGCCCTTGAAGTCCCCTGATCGAACCCCTAGGGAGAGCGGGGGTCGCCCCTCAGCTCTCAGGGGGAGAGAAGACCACCATGACCCGCAGATCCTCACTGATGTGATGGAACTTGTGCGGCACCCCCGCCGGTACGTAGACCACGCTGCCCCGCCCGACCGCGGTGGTCTCCATGCCGACGGTGATCGAGGCCCGGCCGCTGACGACGAAGTAGACCTCGTCCTGGTTGTGCGGCAACTGCGGGTCGATCTGACCGGCGTCCAGTGCATACAGACCGACCGACATGTTCCGCTCGCGCAGGAACTGCAGATACGCACCGTCGTTGGCGGCGCGCTCCGCCTCCAGCTCGTCCAGTCGGAATGCCTTCATCGCGGTCCGCCCCTGCCTTGGTCCGATCACGTCTGCCACGATCAGACACATGATGAATTTCGTAGTCAAGACGATCGCCAACGCGGGCGCTCTGCTGGTTGCCATCTGGCTGCTCCAGGACATAACGCTCACCGGTGACAGCACGGGGAAGAAGGCCCTGACCCTGATCCTGGTGGCACTGGTCTTCGGTCTGGTCAACATCGTCGTGAAGCCCATCGTGAAGGTGCTCACGCTGCCGCTCTTCGTCCTCACTCTCGGGCTGATCACCCTGGTCATCAACGCGCTGATGCTGCTGCTGACCTCGTGGCTGGCCGACACGCTCGATCTGAACTTCCATGTCGAGGGCTTCTGGACGGCCGTCCTCGGCGGCCTGATCATCTCCGTCGTCTCGTGGGCGCTGAACGTCGCCCTGCCCGAAAAGGACTGAGCGCCACGTGCCTTATCGCGTCTGCTTCGTCTGCACCGGCAACATCTGCCGCTCGCCGATGGCCGAGTCCGTCTTCCGCGCCCGGGTCGAAGAGGCGGGACTCAGCGCCTTCGTGCTGGTGGACAGCGCCGGCACGGGAGGCTGGCACGAAGGTGACAGTGCCGATCCCCGCACGGTGTCCGTGCTGGAGCGGTCGGGCTACGACTCGTCTCACACGGCGCGCCGGTTCCGTGCCGAGTGGTTCGCGAGGATGGATCTGGTGGTCGCGCTGGACGCCGGTCACCTGCGCGATCTGCGGCGTCTCGCCCCCACCGCCGCGGACGCCGCGAAGGTGCGGCTGCTGCGCGCGTACGACCCCGCCGGGCCGGCCGACCTCGACGTGCCCGACCCTTATTACGGCGGCATCGACGGGTTCGAGGACTGCCTGGAGATGGTGGAGGCGGCGAGTGCGGGTCTGCTCGGCGCCGTGCGAACAGCAGTTGAGGAGCGAGCGGCATGACCGGCACACCCCGAGGAGAAGGCACCCGAGCGGTACGGGCGGGACTGCCGGAACCGGTGAAGTACGAACCGACTCTGCCCGGTCCCATCTTCGCCGCTCACTTCCACCTGCCCGGCGAGGCCACCGGGCCCTACACCTACGGCCGTGACGACAACCCGACCTGGACCCATCTGGAGCGGGCCATCGGCGAACTGGAAGCGCCGGGGGAGGCAGTCGAGACCATTACGTTCGCGTCCGGGATGGCCGCCATCTCCGCCGTGCTCATGTCGCAGCTGCGCAGCGGTGACACGGTGGTCGTGCCCGATGACGGCTACCAGGCGCTGCCTCTGGTGCACGAGCAGCTGAGGGCGTACGGCATCGAGGTGCGCACCGCCCCGACCGGCGGAGACGCACAGCTGTCCGTGCTCGACGGTGCGAAGCTGCTGTGGATCGAGTCACCGTCGAACCCCGGGCTCGACGTGTGCGACATCCGCCGGCTCGCCGAGGCGGCGCACGCGGCGGGCGCACTCGTCGCGGTCGACAACACCCTCGCCACACCGCTCGGACAGCGGCCGCTGGACCTCGGCGCCGACTTCTCGGTGGCCAGTGACACCAAGGGCATGACGGGCCACGGCGACATCCTCCTCGGGCATGTGACCTGCCGCGACGCCGCGCTCGCCGCGGGTGTACGACGCTGGCGCAAGATCGTCGGGGCAATCCCCGGGCCGATGGAGGCGTGGCTCGCACACCGGTCGCTCGCCACGCTCCAGCTACGGGCCGACCGGCAGTGCGCGAACGCCCTGGCCATCGCGCAGGCCCTCGGCAAGCGCGCGGAGGTGACCGGTCTGCGCTACCCGGGACTGCCCACCGACCCTTCGCACAAGGTCGCCGCACAGCAGATGAGCCGTTTCGGCTGTGTCGTCTCCTTCGTCCTGCCCGCCCGTGCCCACGCCGACCGCTTCCTGGACGGGCTGCGCCTAGTCGACGATGCCACCAGCTTCGGCGGGGTGCGGTCCACCGCCGAACGCCGTGGCCGCTGGGGCGGCGACGCCGTCCCGGAAGGCTTCATCCGGCTCTCGGCAGGTGCGGAGGACGCGGAGGACCTGATCACGGATGTGCTGCGCGCCCTCGACGAGGCAGGGGACGTACCGTCCGCTACGCCCGGGCACTGAGGCGGGCCGACTGCAACGGACGGTCCGAACCTCCCCCCTCGTGGCTCGGACCGTCCCCGGCTCCTACGCGCAAAGAACCGTGCGGACAAGGCTAATTGACTCAGCGTCAGTGTCCAATCACAGTAGCGACAGCGACCTATCGACTTATTTATAGTTGGCCGGGTTCGGGGCGCAACGTCTGATCGGGAGGGGCATGGCATGGATCTGGCCCTGCTGCGCACATTCGTCACGGTGCACCGGGCCGGTTCCTTCACCCGCGCCGCAGCGCTTCTGGGGCTGTCGCAGCCCGCCGTCACCGGGCAGATACGCACGCTCGAACGGCAGCTCGGCCGCCCGTTGTTCCTGCGCCGGGCGCGCGGTGTCACCCCCACCACCATCGGCGACGAGCTCGCGCACCGGGCCGCCCCGCACCTCGACGCCCTCCTGGAGATAGCAGAGGCCGGGCTCGACGAGGAGTCGGGGATCCGCACCCTCCACCTCGCCGGTCCGCCCGAGTTCACCACACTGCGTGCCCTGCCCGCCCTCACCCCGCTGGTCGGCCAGGGCTTCACCCTGCGCACCTCCTTCGGCAACGCCGAGGAGACGCTCGACGGGCTCGCCGCAGGACACCACGACGTGGCCATCACCACCGCCCGGCCACGGGGACGGCTGCTCACCTCGACCACCCTGTGCGACGAGGAGCACGTGCTCGTCGCCGCCCCGCGCTGGGCGGCCCGGCTGGGTCCCGACGATCTCCGCAAGGGCCAGGTGGTTCTCGACCAGCTCCCGGTGGTCGAGGTCCACGAGTCGTTACCGCTCGTCTCTCGCTACTGGCACGCCGTCTTCGACTCCCGGCCGCCCGCCGCCGGAGCGGTCATCGCACCTGATCTGCGCGCCGTCCTCGAAGCCACCGCGGCGGGCGCGGGGCTCGCGGTGCTGCCCCGTTATCTGTGCGAAGAGGCACTCGAACGCGGCCGGATCGCCGCCCTCCTCGACCCTCCCGTACCCCCGCTGCGCACATACTTCCTGGTCATCCGCACCGGCACCCTTGCCCACCCGCATATCGCGCGGGCTCATGAATCGCTGCTGCGCGCCGCCGCCGAATGGTGACGCACCGGCGCGGGAGCGCCGCGGGAGTTTCAGAAGCGGCGACATGGGCCACTCTCTTGCCATGACCGAACGACCAGTGGTCAAGCGCACCGCACGAGCCATCCTGCTCGACGGGAACGACCTCGTCCTGATCAAGCGCACCAAGCCCGGCGTGGATCCCTACTGGCTCACGCCCGGCGGCGGCGTCGAACCGGAGGACGCCACCGTCGTCGACGCCCTGCACCGCGAGGTCCACGAAGAACTTGGCG
Organism: Streptomyces sp. NPDC043812; assembly: GCF_056436245.1. Classification (NCBI taxonomy): domain Bacteria; kingdom Bacillati; phylum Actinomycetota; class Actinomycetes; order Kitasatosporales; family Streptomycetaceae; genus Streptomyces; species Streptomyces sp. NPDC043812. The sequence continues at coordinate 7,686 of NZ_JBWKCY010000016.1, read as the reverse complement.
CCAAAATCAGCGACGTGGTGCCCTGCTTCGTCGACACCGTCGAGCACATCGCCGACGGCGGGGTGACCGGGGTGAAGGTCCAGCACTTCTTCGTCTGCCGCCTGGAGTCCATGGACCCGTCGCTGCGCCACGGCCCCGAAGTCGACGAGCCCTGCGGAGAGTACGAGATCGTACGGGTTCCCTTCAGCCGCGTCGGGATCGCCGCCGTGCATCTCGTACCGCTGTCGTTGCGGCACTACCTCGACGGCAACATCGAGGGCGTGCGCGCGATGCATGCCCCCGACCTGGGCTGACCGGCAACCGCTGACCGGGCCACCGGCTTCAACGGGGGTCCGGCAGTCGCCGAGCCGATCGCCGAGCTATGTCCTGTCCGGGACCTAGTCGCCGACCGCCACGAGCTCCTCGAGCGAGTCGTGACGGATGCGGCCGTGCGGTATGCCGATCCTGCGCAGTGCGTCCACCCCGCTGCGGATCATCCCGGGCGGACCGGAGAGATAAGCGTCGAAGTCATGCCAGGGGCCGTGTCTGCCGAACTCCTGGACGGCCGCGGGGAACTGTGCCCTGTCGTCGACCACCGGCCGGACCGAAAGCCACGGATGCGTCTGCTGCAGCCTGAGCATCGTGTCGATGTCATAAAGGTCGTGATCGGTGCGCGCGCCGTAGAAGACCTCGACCAGGCGCCGTTCGCCGTGCTTCGCCACATCCTCGACAAGTGCCTTGATCGGCGCGATGCCGGTGCCGCCGCCGAGGCAGAGCAGACCGTTGTCGGTGGTGTGATCGACGGTCATCGATCCCGCCGGGGGCCCGAGCCGCAGTACGTCCCCGGGGCGGGCGTGGTGCACCAGGGCGTTGGAGACCCAGCCGGCCGGGACGGCCTTGACGTGGAAGGACAGCAGACCGTCGGCGCGGGGCGCCCCCGCAAACGAGTAGTGCCGCCAGATCCTGGGCCACCACGGGGTCTCCAGGCTGGTGTACTGGCCCGCCAGGAAGGTGTACGGATAGTTGGGGCGCACTGTCACGATCGCTATGTCCGGCGTTCTCAGATCGTGCGAGACCACCTCGGCGTCCCACCAGGCAGGTGCGTGCCGCTCGTTCTCCGCTGCCGCGTCGATCATGATCTGCGAGATCGTGGTGTACGTACGCGCCCACGCCGCCTCGGTCTCGCCGTCCCAGGTGGTGGTCGCATACCGGGCCAGGGCGCCGATCAGGGCCTCGCCGACCGCCGGGTAGTGGGCGGGCTGCGTCCCGTACTTGCGGTGGCCGCGGCCCAGGTGCTGCAGGTAGTCGGTCAGGACTGCGGCGTTGTCCATGTGCTCGGCCGCGGTCAGCAGCGCCTTGAGCAGCCGGTCGCGCTGGGTGTCCATGGCGACCGGGAACAGGGCTCGCAGCTCGGGGTGGCGGACGAAGAGCAACGCGTAGAAATACGAGGTGACCTTGTCGGCCACGGGCGCGATCTCGGCCATCGTGCGTCGGATCAAGATCGCGTCGGGGGATGCGGGAGGCGCAGAGGGAGTGGTCGGCGCCGGGGAGGGCTCTGCGGGCGCGGAATCGGGCCCGGGCGGCGGGGCGGGCCGCGAGCCGTACGCCAGGGCCTCCTCGTGAGGGCTGCCGGTGCCCGCGTGGGCGGCCGCCGCGGTACCCGGTCCGACGGGCGGGGCCGGGGTCTCCCGAACGACCGACAACTGCGGTCGCCCCAGGCGGGCCGAGCCTGAGCCCACAGGCCGTATGGCGGCGACAGGACGGGTCGGGCCGGCATCCCTCGGTATGCCCTCACCGTCCGGGCCCTCAGGGGCGTCCTGGCGGCTCGTGGCTCCCGGCCCGGGCGCCTGACCGCCCTTGGCCGGTTGCCTGCGGGCGCCGAACCATCCGCCTCCGTCGTTGTCGCCTGACATGCCGTTGTCGGCCGACGTGGTGGCCGGAGCGTCCATTCTGCCTCGCCTCGAACATCTCTCGGTCGGTTCACACACGCCCGCGACTCGGAACGCGCGCACTCACCTGCTCTGTCCGCACCGCCCGTTGCCGCAGCATGCCAGGTGACGCCCGGGAACGGGACAAAGAGCGGAAAGTCCGGGCAGCCGTACCCGATTTCCCATTAGGCTCCAATGCCGCTGTGTCCCTGCATCCGGACCAGTCAGGTCTCCCGAATTGCCCGCGCGTTCGCACCAGCTCCTAGGCCGCGCGGACATCGCACCCGCGTAGCTGTGCGTGGCCGGATCGAGCAGATGGTGGTCGGCATTCACCGCCATCGTCATGGGCACAGCCGCGAAGATCTCCGCGTCCGACATGGAATCACCGCAAGCAACACACGCGTCCAGACCTATCCCGAACTCTGCACAGAGCCGGTCCGTGATCTTCACTTCACCGTCGCCGGGAATGCCTGCCCGACGCGGAGTCGTGTCGTCACGTACGCCGAGGCTAGTACCCGCACTTACTCCCCCTGTCAGACGCAGGAAGACGCCTCCGACCGGCACGGTGTTTCACGTGAAACCACTCAAGCGCCCCGCTCGCCGGGGAATCATCGTCATCCATGTCGCCGCATCCGCCGGCTGGCTCGGGATCACCCTCGGCCTGCTGGCGCTTGCAGTCACCGCGTACACCACCCAGTCCGCGCCCGTGATCGAAGCCTCCTACCGCTCCATGAAGGTCTTCACGGACTGGCTCGTCCTGCCCATCGCCTTCCTCACGCTCGGCAGCGGGCTGATCCTCTCGCTCGGCACGAAGTGGGGACTCGCGCGGCATCGCTGGGTCTACATCAAGTTCTGGCTGACGGTCGCCACGACGGTGGCATCGGTCTTCGCCCTGCGCCCGGGCGTCAGTAGCGCAGCCGACACCGTCGCTGCCGGCGCCATGGTCGCCGAGCCCCGTGATCTCGTCATGGGCCCAGCCGTTTCGCTGACTGCCTACCTGTTCATGACCGTCATCTCCGTACTCAAGCCCTGGGGGCTCACCCGGCGTGGCCGCCGTCTACGCCTCTCGGCCACTTCCCCCAAATCGGTGGACGAGCGCTCCGTGCGTCAGACAGCCTGACACCATGTCGACTCCACTCTCAGCACTCCCCATCAGGCGCCTGACCACCCACGATCTCGTTTCCTGCGCCGACCTCTCGGAGGACCGCGGCTGGCCACGCGAAGAACACAAATGGGGCCTGCTGTTGTCTGCCGGGACCGGCTACGGAATCGACGATCCAGCAGGGAAGGGCCTGGCGGCCGCCAGCGTGCTCAGCTCCTATGGCGCAGACCTTTCCGCGATCGGCATGGTGCTGGTCGCGGAGCGCTTTTCGCGCCAGGGCATCGGCCGACGGCTGATGAAGCATGTACTGGCCGAGGCCGGGGACACCCCGGTCACCCTGCACGCCACCCCCTACGGGCAGCCTCTGTACGAGGCGTTGGGCTTCGTCACCACCGGGCGTGCGGAGATGGTCCGAGGCCACTTCACCGCAGGCCCCGACCAGGTGCCCGCGATCCCCACCCGACCCGCCACCGCGGAGGACATGCCCGCCGTGGTGCGGCTGGACGCGGAGGTCTTCGGCGTCGATCGCACGCACATGATCACGCGCCTGCCGGCTTTCGCCGATCAGCTGCGCGTGGCCGAGCAGGACGGCGAGCTGGTCGGGTACGCGGCTGCCTGGCCGAACATGGCGACCCATGTCGTCGGTCCCTTGATCGCCAAGGACACCGGGACGGCAAAGGCTCTGATCGCTTCGCTGGCCGCGCACACCGACCGCCCCTTGCGTACGGACATCGATGTACGCCACGAGGAGCTGCTCACCTGGGTGAAGGCGCGGGGTCTGGAGCCGATCGCCTTCAATGCCGTCATGACCTACGCCCTTCCCGAGCTGCCGGGCGACTGGACTCGCCGATTCGCGCCTCTGACGGTCGCGGCCGGCTGAGAAGGCCGGTCGACAAGGGCCGCACCAGGCCCTCCGGGCGCTCACCGAAGGTCGCAATTAATTGCACACGCGGAATATTGCGTTAATCGTCTATCCTGGGTGTCGAGCCGCTCCGGCACCGAGGAGGAGACCCATGACCGCTACCGATCCGGCCCTCACCGCCCTCGCCCAGGGCTGGTGCGCCCTCTCACTGCTCCACGGCAGGATCGAGGCCCACATCGAGCGCGCCTTGGAGGCCGGGCACGGACTGAGCATGCGCGAGTTCTCCCTCCTGGATGTCCTCAGCCGCCAGCACAACGGCCCAGGCGGACATCTGCAGATGAAGCAGGTCGCCGACGCGGTCGTCCTCAGCCAGAGCGCCACCACCCGGCTTGTCACCCGGCTCGAGGACCGCGGGCTGCTCTCGCGCTACCTGTGCCCCACCGACCGCCGCGGGATCTACACGGACGTCACCGACAGCGGGCTCGCCCTGCTCGCCGAAGCCCGGCCGACCAACGACACCGCCCTTCGCGAGGCCCTCGACGAAGCCGCCAAGAACCCCGAACTCACACTGCTTGTCAGGACTGTCGAAGCGCTGCGTGCCCCCGCGTAGTCTGCAGATCATGAGCGATCTGCACATACGCGCTGCGACGGCCGACGACATCCCCGCAATCGTGGCGATGCTCGCCGACGACCCTCTCGGCGCCCAGCGGGAGTCGCCGGACGATCTCACGCCGTATCTGGCCGCCTTCGAACGCCTCGTCGGCGACCCCCACCAGCACCAGGCCGTGGCCGTGCGCGAAGGACAGGTCGTCGGCACCCTTCAGCTGACGATCATCCCTGGGCTCTCCCGGCGCGGCTCCACCCGGTCGATCATCGAAGGCGTTCGGGTCCATGCCATCGAGCGCGGGAGCGGCCTGGGTACGCAACTCGTCGAGTGGGCCATCGAGGAGTCCCGCCGGCAGGACTGCCAACTGGTGCAGCTCACTTCCGACGCCACTCGGACCGAAGCCCGCCGCTTCTACGAGCGGCTCGGCTTCGAACCTTCCCATGTCGGCTTCAAGCTGGCCCTCTGAGCGAGCACGCCTCCCCTGCCGCCCGCCGCTGGACACGGGGCGGGGCCGCTCTGCCTCATGATGGACCCGCCCCGTTTCACGTGAAACAACGCCGCGGAATCAGAAGCCACGCCATCCGGCTTTGTCCACCCCGCCGGGGACCGCGTCACCCGGCTCGTACGGCTCGCGGGTGAACACGAAGGAACCCAGGTCCAGATGGCTCACGGAACCGTCCTGGCGACGCACCACCTTGAGCGTCTCTCCCGCGTAGTAGCCGTCGAGCCCTGTCCATTCCCCGTCGGGACGGGCCACGAAGCGCGACCCCCGGTTGCCTCCACGCAACGGCTCCAACTCCAGCCCGCGATCGGCGACCAGCCGCAGTCCGAAGGCATGGGTCCCCCAGTACCAGGGTCCCGTGAGGTCCAGCAGCTCCAGGTCGACCTCGGGAAGCGGGCGCCACGGCTCGGGAATCCGCGGCTCCGCGTCCGCGACGATGCGCACCAGATCCGCAGCGACCGCACCGGTGAGCGGCCCGGATGTGGCGTTGGTCAACGCCACCGCAGCCACACCGTCCTCCACACTCACCCACAGCCCGGCGAGGAAACCGGGCAGTGAGCCCATGTGCCCCACCAGGGTCCGCTCCTCACTACGGATGACCTGGACGCCCAGGCCGTAGGAGGCGTTCCAATCCCCCGCCTCCGCAGGACCCGCGGGAGTCCGCATCTCGCGGACCGAGGAGGCGCTCAGCACGCGGTCGTCGCCCTCGGCGAGGAACCAGACGAACTTCAGCAGATCGGAAGACGTCGACCACAGTTGTCCCGCGGGAGCCATCAGGCCCAGATCCTCGGACGGCTCGGACAACATCACGTCCGCCCAGGGGTGCACCGCCCATCCACCGGCGTGCGGCGCGCTGGGCTGTGTGCTCGTCCGGCTCAGCCCGAGCGGATCGAGGATCTCCCGCTGCAGAGCCTCCTCCCACGGGACACCGCGTACGGCCTCGACGAGCGAACCGAGCAGGGTGTAGCCGGGGTTGGAGTAGTGATGCCGCCGGCCGGGCGGATGCATCCGGCCCTGTTCACCGAGCACATCGGCCAGTTCGGGACGCAGCGATCCGGGAGTCCGCTCCCACCAGGGTGCCGGGGCTTCCGCGCTCAATCCCCCGCTGTGCGCCAGGAGCTGAGCAACCGTCGCCTCACCCACACCAGTGCCGGGAAGATGCCGTTCCAGAGGGTCGTTCAGGTCGAGCAGTCCTTCATCCCGCAGGCGCATGACGAGAACCGCGGTGAAGGTCTTGGTGATCGAACCGACGCGGTACTGCGTGTCGGCATCCGGTTCATGCCCCTCGACCGAAGTGCGCGCACCCGTCCACACCACATGCCCGTCCCTCAGAACGGCACCGACGAACGAAGGCGTCCGCCCCTCCCGCTGCGCAACGGCGACTCGATGCAGCAGGGCGCGCTGCGTACTGGGCAGCAACTGTTCCGGCGTTGAAGTCATGGGCCCAGGTCTATCGGTGCACGTCGTCCCCGTCGACCGATTTTGGGTCCGATCCCGCGGGCCCTACGGGCATGCAGGCCCCAATTCAGAATGTCCCATTCTGAATTGATGACCTGGGCGTTCTTGCAGTGTCTCAGTCGGGGACGGGGTGCGTCGCCTCACGCTCTTGTCCCATGCCGACCGCGAGGCATGGGTCGCGGCTCGCCTCTTTGGCGCCGGAATCCGAGCTCGGACACCACGGGACAACTGAACGGCCAGTAGCCAGGGCGAGTCGGACATGACGCCACGTCTGCCGGACTGCGGAACCGGCCCAGAGGCCCGGGGATCCCGGGATGGACGGCCGAGAACGCCGACGGGGCGGCGTTCGCCGACGCGGTGTCGGAGTACGCCGCCCTGGGGCGGGACGAGGTGCGGGAGACCATCCGCGCGGCTATCGCGGATCGCGGTTGAACTGCGCCTTCGACCAGTAGTAGCCGAGTACGGCGAGACCCAGGCACCAGGCGACCGCCAGCCACCCGTTGTGGCCGATCTCGCTGCCGAGCAGCAGGCCGCGCAGGGTCTCGATGGCCGGCGTGAACGGCTGGTACTCGGCGATCGGCTGGAACCAGCCCGGCATCGCGTCGGCCGGGACGAAAGCGGTCGAGATGAGCGGGAGGAGGATCAGCGGCATTGCACTGTTGCTGGCCGCCTCGGCGTTCGGGCTGCCCATGCCCATTCCGACAGCGATCCAGGTGAGCGCCGTGGCGAAGAGCGCGAGCAGCCCGAAAGCCAGGACCCACTCCAGGACGGTGGCGTCGTTGGAGCGGAAGCCGATGGCCACGGCGACGGCGCCCACGAGGACCACGCTCATGACCGACTGCAGGACGCTGCCGACGACGTGCCCGATGAGCACGGATCCGCGGTGGATCGCCATCGTGCGGAAGCGGGCGATGATGCCCTCGGTCATGTCGTTGGAGACGGACACCGCGGTCCCGACCACGGTGCTGCCGATGGTCATCAGCAGGATGCCGGGCACGACGTAGGCGATGTAGTCGGAGCGGTCGCCGCCGCCGATGCCCGCGCTCATCGCGTCGCCGAAGATGTAGACGAAGAGCAACAGCAGCATGACCGGCGTGAGCAGCAGGTTCAGGGTGAGGGACGGGTAGCGCCGCGCGTGCAGGAGGTTGCGTCCCAGCATGGTGTTCGAGTCACGCACGGCGAGGGAGAGGGAGCTCATCGGACGGTCTCCTTGTGCTGGTTGGGGACGTTGGTGCTGCTGGTCAGGGC
>NZ_JBWKCY010000015.1:0-220478 GCF_056436245.1 Streptomyces sp. NPDC043812 | reverse complement strand
AGCCAGCTTCGGGGCGTTCTTCGCCGTGCACATCACAACCTCCTTGCCGTTCCAGGCGAAGGCGATCGGGATGTTCCGCGGTGTCCCATCCTTGGTCAGCGCTTGGGGATCTCGGTGATCTGGTCGTTCGTCATGGTGGGCCTCCTGAGGGCCGACCACGGTGGTCGCGTCTGCCCCTGGGACGGAGTCGTCACGCCGTTCTCGACATCCTTGCCGAACTTTCCCCCGCGCCCCAGCGGACACGTGTCTGCTGGGGCGCGTGAACGGTGCCGTCAGTCGCTCAAAGCGCCCGGCATAGGGGCGGGTCAATCGAGTCGTTTGGTGGGTAGGCCGGCCATCGGTAGGTCGCCAGGCCCGCCCTCAACCGAGTAGTCGCTGAAACGTGGGCCATGCTCGACCGTGGCGGGGCTGTTGGAGCGCAGGGTGGCAGTGCGCCCGCTGCGCTGTTCGATCTTAATGTGAATACAACTCCGCCAGTTCCAGGGCCGGGGCCGTCCCGGGCTCGAGCAGGGTGGTGATCAGACAGAACAGCTCCGAGTTCTGTTCCCCTTCGCCGTCCGCGTGCGTGTGGGTGGTGGTGGCGGCGGTGTACTCGACGACGCGGACCGTGAGACGGTCGCCACGCCCGCCGGCCGTTGAGGTGGCTGAGGTAGGTGCCGTCACTCAGGCGCTCGTCGACGGGCAGGGCGAAGGAGTCCGCGACGGGCCACAGCAGTTCGGCCCCCGTGGCCTGCGCGTCCCGCCATAGCGTGAAGGACGGGAAGCCGCGGTCGCCCGTCACCAGCATGCCGGGGCAAAGTACGGCAGCAGGCGGCGGGCCGGGGTCCGCTCGCCCACGGCGAAGGAGCCGAAGACCGCACCGGCCAGCGACCGCGTCCCGCACTCGCCCAGCGCGACCATGCGGACCTGCGGGGCGGGCCGCGAACCGTTGAAGGGAAGGCTGTAGGCTGTCGCGTTCGCGCTGGAGTCGGGCACGTCGAAGCAGGTCCCGTCCATCGACATCACCCGCAGCTCACGCCAGAACATCCCTCCGGCGTGAAGGTCGCAACAGCAACCCCATCCGTTCGCCGCCCACCTAGCCGACCTCGGCCACCCCTCTTTGCCCAAGCTCAGACGTATCTGGTGCAGCAGGGCAATGCCCCACCCGGACGCGGGGAGCGTCAGATCCGGCTCGGCCAGGCCCACCACCTCAGCAGGCCGAAAGCCCACCCGAAGTACATCCGGGCCACGACAGCGGCTCGGCAAGCGCGGTGACGTCAGCCCTACGCCAATGCCACAGGCCGCCGGCGGACCAGAGGGTGCACCAGCCGTCGTCCTCGTGGCAGCTCGCTCTCCAGGCGCGCGACGGCGACGATCGCACGCCGGGGAAGGGGCGGCGCAGGAACGGGCGGGCCAGCGGCGTGTGTTTCGCGTTCGGGTCGGTGGTGCGGCCTGCCTGGATGAGGACCTGCCCCCGGTGCTCGGTGGGCCCTGAGCGGTTCTCGATCCGCTTCGTGCCGTAGGCGATGGCACTCGCCCAGGGCTGCCACAGCGTCAGCGCCGCACTGGCAGGAGAACGTCGTTCTCATGAAGCACCGCCCGGAGACGAGCTCGCCCCTGAGGTCAGCGGCGCTTCCGGGCACTGCAGCCGACCGGGTGACGCGCGGGTCGTAATGCCTGCACGGCGCCTGTGCCAGGTAATCACTACTCCTGTACGAGGCCTCGTGCGCACCGGACTTCGAAGGGACGAGTTTGTGACCAGCAGGGTGAGCATCAACAGCGACGTGTGCATCGGCTCGGGCATGTGTGCATTGACTGCACCCGGCGTCTTCACCCAGGACGACGACGGGTACGGAGCGGTGCTTTCCGGCCGGAAGACGGGGCAGGCGACCCGCTGGTGAAGGAGGCAGCCCGTAGCTGCCCGGTTCAGGCTGTGACTGTCAAGGATTGAGCCAGGTGCGGGCGGCTGGCCGCCGATACCGTTGGGGTGCCAGCCGCCGACCGGGACGACACCATTGAGTCACCACGCCTCCGGCGCGCATGTAGTCGCCGCTGAGTTCCCCGTCGGCAACGCGTTGCGCAGCTCGTCTTGACCCGCCCACTCACTGTGAGGCGACCGCTCCGGCCACGGGTGCCCGCCCAGTGCCGCGGGAAAATCCGAGTGCGACCCGTCAGCGACAGCCTCGGGCGTTGAGCCGGGCGGCCTGGCGGGTCAGGTGGTCGCGCTCGGCGAGGTTGGGTGCCTTGTGGGCCGCCTCGGCGTACAGCCGCGCCGCCGTCTCCAGGTCGCCGTCGCGCTCGTGGAGGTACGCCGCCACCGCGGTGTGGCGGGGCAGTGAGTCGTCCAGTGCCGCGTGCGCCGCCAGGCCGGCGCGCGGTCCGTCGGCCTCGCCGACGGCCACCGCGCGGTTGAGCCGGACGACCGGGCTGTCGGTCAGGCGGGCGAGCTCGTCGTACCACTCGACGATCTGCACCCAGTCGGTCTCCTCGGCGGTGGGCGCGTCGGCGTGGAGTGCCGCGATGGCGGCCTGGGCCTGGAACTCGCCCAGCCGGTCGCGCGCGAGGGCCGCCTGGAGGATCCCGATGCCTTCGGCGATCGACTCGGTGTCCCACCGGCCGCGGTCCTGGTCGGCGAGCGGCACCAGGCTGCCGTCGGACGCGGTCCGGGCGGCGCGCCGGGCGTGGTGGAGCAGCATGAGGGCGAGCAGCCCGGCCACCTCGGGGTGGTCGATCGCGGCCGCGAGCCGGCGGGTGAGCCGGATGGCCTCGGCGGCGAGGTCGACGTCGCCGGAGTAGCCCTCGTTGAAGACCAGGTAGAGGACGCGCAGCACGGTGGCGACGTCGCCGGGCCGGTCGAAGCGCACGCCGGAGACGGTGCGCTTGGCCCGGCTGATGCGCTGCGCCATGGTCGCCTCGGGCACCAGGTAGGCCTCGGCGATCTGGCGGGTGGTCAGCCCGCCGACGGCGCGCAGCGTGAGCGCGACCGCCGATGCCGGGGTCAGCGACGGGTGGGCGCACAGGAAGTAGAGCTGGAGCGTGTCGTCCACCGCGGGCGCGGGCCCGGGCGTCGGCTCCTCCTCGACGCGGTCCTCACGCCGACGGCGGGCAGTGTCCGCCCGGGTCGCGTCGAGGAACTTGCGCCAGGCCACGGTGACCAGCCAGCCCTTCGCATCCCGCGGAGGGGCGGCCGGCCACACGCGGACCGCCTCGACCAGCGCGTCCTGCACGGCGTCCTCGGCCGCCGCGAAGTCGGCTCCGCGGCGGACGAGGATCCCGAGCACGCTCGGCGTGAGGCTCCGGAGCAGGGCCTCGTTCACCTCGGAAGTCACTCCGTGATGGTGGGCTGCACGCCGTAGAAGGGACGCAGTTCGAGCCACTCGTGGATCGGCTCCCCGCCCTTCCCAGGGGCGGCCGACAGTTCCCCGGCCAGCTCGACGGCGCGCTCGTAGCTGTCGACGTCGATGATCATCCAGCCGGCGATGAGGTCCTTGGTCTCGGCGAACGGTCCGTCGGTGACCGGCGGGCGCCCCTCACCGTCGTAGCGGACCCACGCTCCCTCAGGGGCGAGCGCCTGACCGTCGACGAACTCGCCTGTCTTCTCCAGCCGATCCGCGAAGTCGCGCATGTACTGCATGTGCGCCGAGATCTCCTCCGGGCTCCACTGGTCCATCGGAACGTCGTTGACCGCAGCCGGGGCGCCGCGGTAGTGCTTCAGCAGCAGGTACTTGGCCATCGTGGTTCTCCTCGGTGCTCGTGCGACCCATTCTCGTCGCGTTCACCCCAGGGACGGAGCCGGACGCGGGTTCTCGACATCGCCGTCCGAAAATTTTTTGGCCCTCGTGGATGAGCCTGGGTGAGCCGTCTCGCGGCGTCCGGGTCCACAGCGTGGCGCGAGGGCGAGAGCTTCCAAGATCGGCACCGACCGAACAACTGGATCAAGCGGCGGGGGACAATCGCGCGGCGTCGTGCGCGGGTCTTTCCGTGTCCAAGGAAAGGCGCCAGGAGCGGGTGCGTGCAGTTCTCGTCATCGGTGACCTCGACGGCGTCCGGGTCCCGGAAAGGACGCAAGACCTGGCCGGGGCCGCCGGCCTGGATGTCGAACTGGTAGCGGCCCAGGAAGTTGATGTGCCGGTCCTTGAGCGGGGAGAGCCGGGCGACGTCCTCGTCCTTGATCTCGTGGCCTTCGGCGCGGAGCTGGGCGACGGCGGCGTCGAGGTGGCGGGTGTTCCACAGGGCCACGGCAGTGAGCACAAGGCCCGGACTGGCCTGGCCCTCCTGGCCCTCGCGATACGCCTGCGGATCTGGCCCCGGGCGCCGTGGCAGATCCCATAACCAGCGGAGGCGCTGAGGTCGGGGTCTTGTTGCGTGTGCAGGGCGTATGCCACTCGGAGCGGGCGCATGTCGGGGTCCGTGGACAATTCGTGGAAAGGATCTTGCAGCATCAGCGCAGGTCAATCCCGGGAATGGCGAAGGCCCCCAGCAGAGCCAGGGGCCTTGATCGTGTCACTCGTACCGACAGATCCTCGACGTGGAAGTCCCTCAGCCAGTGGTTTTGGCGATGATGCGGTCCATCTCGTCCAGGCCGAAAGCTCGCAGGGTCGTGCTACGGACGTTGCCCAACGCACCGACCTGTAGGAGCACCGCGGCGGCGGTCTCGTCGTCGGGCGCCTCTACGACGGCCACGATGTCGTACGGACCGACAGTCCAGTAGAGGTTGAGGACCTTCACCCCGAGCTTCTGTGCAGCTGCGGTGAAGGCCTCGGCGCGTTGCGGGGTGTCCTTGTAACCGCGGACCCCCTGGTCGGTCCAGTTCAGCAGCGCGACAAACGTGGGCATGATCCTTTACCCCTGTAAGTAGACACAACACATCGTGGTCAAATTCTGGGCCTCAGGCGCGCAATGCGCATGAGAGGCGCATCTGAACGAGTGAGAGGCGCCATCACACGCTCCCTCGAGCGGTGGGCCGCCCGTCTGCACAAATGAAAGGTGACCACTACAGCGAACGCGGAAAGCGACGGCGTCAGAGCGTCCCCGGTGGTGACGCCGGCCGCTCGGGCATGGCTTCATGGCCCGGCCCGACAGGCATCCCCGGAGCCACCGGCGCGGAATACCTGAGGACAGGAACGCGGGTCACCGGCCGAGGCATGCTCCGAAGCCGTACCGTCGCATGCGGTCACTCGCACTCGCACAACTGATCCTCAATTGCGGCGGCTGGCGACCAATTGGCCGCCGCCGAAGTGCACTTGGCGTACCGGCTGAGCAAGACCTTGCCGACGCGCGTGGGCACCGCAATGCATGCACTCCAGAGTTGAGCCATGCGGAAAGCGTCGCAATGTGTCGAAGGGCGTATGGCGACGGCGAGTTCAAAGAAGTAACCCCGCCCTCCCGCCTCAGCCACTGATCCGCTTCCACCACAGAGCGGCCTGCCGTAGCCGGACCCTCACGTGGACAAGGAGGTAGAGGCAGAGATGACGATCTTCTGCGCCGTAATCGTGGTGCGTGCGTCTTCGGGGCCTGCCATCCTCGCTCCATGTCCAGGTTCGAAGATCTCGTTGCCGAAGGGGAAGCCGTACCGACTGAGGGCTGGGACTTCTCCTGGTTCGCCGGGCGCGCGACCGAACAGCGCCCCTCCTGGGGCTACGCGAAGCTGCTCGCGGAGCGGATGTCGAAGGCCGAGGCCGTCCTCGACATCCAGACCGGCGGTGGGGAAGTGCTGGCGTCCGTGTCGACCGCGCCGCCCGTGGTGGCGGCGACGGAGTCCTGGCAGCCGAATCTGGAGATTGCCCGGCGCAACCTGGCCAAGTTCCGAGCCATCGTCGTCCAGGCAGATGACGCGGCCGAGCTGCCGTTTCCGCCCGATCACTTCGACCTGGCCGTCAGCCGTCATCCCGTGGCAACCCGCTGGGACGAGGTTCGCCGGGTTCTGCGCCCCGACGGCACCTACCTCTCCCAGCAGGTGGGCTCGGGCTCGGTGCGCGAGCTGACCGATTTCATGATGGGGCCGCAGCAAGCCTCCGCTCACGCACCCCGAGGCTCCTTCCTGACGACAGCCGGCGCCAGCCCGATTGCGGCCACAGCCTGCGCAGAAGCGGCGGGTCTGGAGGTCGTCGACCTGCGGCAGGAAGCTCTCCGGATGGAGTTCCACGACATCGCGGCCGTGATCCACTTTCTGCGCAAGGTCATCTGGATCGTCCCCGGCTTCACGGTGGACGCGTATCGCGATCGTCTTGCCGAGCTCCACAGCTTCATGGAGCGCCACGGACCGTTCGTGGCGTACTCGCAGCGCTTCCTGATCGAGGCACGGAACAGCTGACCGACCGTCATGCCTGCGTGGGGCGCGGACGGGTCTGCGGGTCAGGACACGGGTCGCGCCTTCGTGACGCTGAGTTGCCAGGCGGACCGGTAGGCATTGAGCCGGGTGGTGCGGGGGATCTCCGCGGTCCGGCAGCCCGCTTCGACGGCCGGGCGGCGTGCGACGTGGTCGACGGCCTGCCTGCACTTCACGTCCGCGAGCGCCATGGCGACCTCCTTGGCGCCCGGCGCCTGCATCGGACCATTTCCAAAGTCGCGGGGGCGCCGGACCAGGAGAAAGTCGCGGGGGCGCCGGACCAGGAGCCGGCGGAGTGCACAGTCGCCCCTGAACGTGGCGGGACCCGGGAGTCGTATCCAGCTCCCGGGCCCCTGGGGATGCCACCCAATTGCGCACGCCAGTGGCGTTTAAGAGTACGGATCAGTCATCAGGCCGTCGTGTTCTTCCTTTGAACTACCGCACCACGCGAGAGGTGCAGGCGGGATTCGAACCAGCATCCGCCGGCGCTCGTCCGTACTCGGTCGATCTGGCGATCGGTGGCGATGCTGAAGCTGGAGCGAGAGTCTGAGATTGATCGCGGCTGCCTCTGCCGGTTGGGCCACCCCGGCGCGTGGTGCCGGGGGAAGGACTCGAACCTTCACTGTGACCGCGTCTTCAGGCTGAACCTCAGTTTCAGCTTGCGCCCATTGCACGAACCGGTCCTCATTTCCGGTCCGTGCCTGTTGCGCACCCCCGCGCTCGCACGCGGGGGCGATGGTGGGGGCCGACGCCGGGTGGCGTCAGCCGAAGAGGTAGCCGAACACCGCGTCGCCGATCCGCTGGTCGGTGATCTCTGCGCTGTTGGCCTCCTCGCGGGCGAACTTCACCGCGTGCTGGAGCTTCTCGACCTTCTCCAGGAGCTCGTTCACCCGCTTTGCCGGGAGCGCTCCGGAGAACTTCACGGTCGTCCAGTAACCGATCGGCACGTCCTCGTAGTACACCTCGACCTGCGCCGGGTGCTTGTCCGTCGCCTCGGCCTTGACGTGGTTGCGCGGCACCTTCTTCGTACGGATCGTGCGTACGGGGTCCGTCTTCCACCAGTCAGTCGACGGGTCCAGGGACCAGGACTCGGCGGCGTCCAGCACGGGCAGCTTCTTCACGAAGGTGTGCAGGTCGACGAGCTGCTTCTCCAGGAAGAGCAGGTAGCTGACCGGCGCCTCGGCGACGACGGTCCGCCCGTCGACGACGACGTCCGCGCGGGCCGTGCAGTTCGCCCAGTCCTTGGTGGCGGTCACGTCGAACAGCCGGGTCAGCGACGCCGACATCTCACGCAGCACGTCCTCGGCCTTGACCTGCACCCTGGTGGACTCGGGCGGCAGCTGCTCGCCCTCCTCGTCCTTCGGCTGGTAGGTCCTTGAGATCCCGGCCAGGAGTGCGACCTTCTGCACCCTCTGGTGAGCCGCTGTGATGTCCTGGAACGACTTGCTCTTGACGCCCTTTTCCACAGCAATGATCTGATTGAGCTTCGCCACTTCTCCCCCTTCGAACACCAGCGAACCTACCGGAGAGCGAGCCGTTCGGTCGGGTGGTTTTTCGCCCGCTCGCGGCTCCCGGCGCCGGCCGGAGGGGCGCAGCCCACGCCCAACGTCCGTTCGGCACAGGGATCATGACGTCATCGGAGGATGACGTCACAGGAGCATCCGGGACGGCTGATCCACGAGTTGCCGCAGGAGGGGCAGGTATTCCTCGTCGCCGCCGAGTCCGTCAAGAATGCCGTACGCCTCGTCGCGGAATTCGGCGATGCCCGCACCGAACGGGCGGAGTCCGGCCGGGGACAGCAGCAGGTCCATGAGTGCGGATCTCGCACGGTCGCACTCTCCGGCGGCGGAGTGCAGCTCCGCGATGCGCTCCACGGTCTCGGGCGCTCCCTCGTCGAGAGCGCAGGCGAGAAGGTACGTCACTGTGCCGTTCCGCAGGTCCTCGTTGCGTCCGGAGAGCAGGTCCTCCTGGTCGTTGAAGATCTGCCACAGAATGCCGAACACGTAGCCGAACTCCCGCCAGCGGTCGACTCGTTCGGCAGGCGCGCCCGCCAGTGTCGCGGCCATCGCGGTGATCATGCCGAACGGGGCGCCGGACTTCCCGCGGTACACCTCGACGACCGACTTCCGCGTGGCGCTGAGCACGTCTGCGCGCATGTCGGCCAGTTGCCCTTCGGCTGCGAATGCCGCGCACTCCACGGCTTCCGCCGTCAGGGTGCTCCGCACCGGATCCGGGACGGGCAGGGAACGGAGGATCTGTACGGGCAGTACATGGCCGGCGACGACGGAGGCGAGCAGTGCCTCGCGCGGATCGGGGGCGCTGTCGGCGTGCTGCGCACCGGCCCCGTCCGCGAGGTCGTCGAGATAGCAGGCAGACGTCCACCACAACACGTGCACTGCGGCTATGGGGGTGGCCGAGCCCGGGTTTCCCGTCTCGGCGCCGTGCACGAGCAACGGCAGGACCGACAGGGGGTACTTCATCCTCTGGTGGCGTAAGAGGCCGCCGACAGCGAGGCTCACCTCTCCGGCCGAGGAGGCGAGCCGTTCGAGGGCTCTTTCCGTCTCGGCCTCTATGTCTGCCGAGAACTTCCGGTGCAGTTCCACGTACGTCATGGATGTCACGTAACGACCTCCGTCGCGATCGGCCCGGCCGGATCGGCAGGGCGGCGAGCGTCCTTCAGGCGGCGGTCTCCGCCGGCTCGTCGGGGCACAGGGAGCGCCAGATGCGGTCCGGGAGGATACGGGCGGCTGCGGCAAGGTCCATGTCGTAGGTGTTGGCCAGCCAGCGACGGGCGGCCTCCGCGGCCGGGCCCAGGACCAGGACCTCCACCAGGGGCGCAGGGATGGGCACGATCTCCTCGGCCTCGATCCGCGGCTGCAACCACGCGGCGACCGGCGCGAGCATGGCCGCCTTGGCCGCGCGCACCGTGTCGGCATGGGCGGCCAGGTAACCGGAGTAGGCGGAGGCATGGATGAACAGCGCGGCGTCGCGGTGTTCCTGGGTGAAGCGCAGATAGGCGTGCACCAGGGCGCGGACGCCGGTACGGGCGGTGCGGGTGCGCTGCAGTGCGGCGGTCATCTCGTCGAACAGCTCGCCCATGCACCGGATGTAGAGCGCGGCGGCGAGGCCGTCGAAGCTGCCGAAGTGGTGGTAGAGGCTGCCGAGGCTCACTCCGCCGGCCTTGGTGACGGCATTGACGGTGAAGCCCTGCCCGCCCGACTCGGCGTACACGCGCAGCGCGGTGACGAGGATGTGCTCGACGGTCGCTTCACCACGCTGTTGCTTCACCATGTCGGCCACCTCACCATGCGCACCAGCCTAGACACCCGTCGGAACCACCGGCCCGTCGGATCGACGATCGAAGAAATCCATAACATTATTCTAGAAAATTGTTTCAGGTCTGCTCCATGGTGACGGCCGTGGCGGACTCCATCACGGCAGTGGTCACAGGCGGCTTCGCCGAGCGCTGGAAGGTGACCGGCGGCAGCGGCAGCGGTCCGAGCATCGGCGCAGTCCACCCGGCGGTCATCAGGACGGGCCTCCGTGATCCCGGCGGTGTCACGGGGCTGCTGCTCAAGGCCGTGACGTGGTCCTGGGCCGCGCCGGAGGCAGGCGCCGGGCCGGTGGTCGGGTTGGCTCTGGCCCCGGGCGTGCCGCACGGCCGCTACTTCGACAGCGACAAGCAGCTGCCGCTGCAGCACCCCGCCTCGGACGTGTCGCTCGCGCGGCGCGTGTGGGACCAGGCCGGAGCGCTGACGGGTCCGGCCGAAGCGGCCTGACCGGCGGCACACACGGCCTGCGGCCCCGCTGGGGTGCGACCGGGCATTGTGCGCTGCGCCCGGCCGGCGGCACCTGCGTCACGGGGTTGCGCAGGTGCCGTGCCACTCCTTTCGCCGCCCGGTCCCGAACCCGAACGGACCGGTCATTTCCGCATGGCGCCGCCCCGGGCAGTTCGTCCTCGACGTCGCCTGCCGTGACCGCCTTCGCCATCCGCCTTCCACGGGGTGGTGAGGATGCGCGTGACCGTGTCCACCCTCGCTGTCTCTGCGGGCCGGTGCCAGCGGTCTCGATCTCGACCTGGACCGGCCACAGGACGAAGCGGTTCCCGCACAGGCGGGGGCCCTTCCGGAGTCCGGCCGTCGTTCGTCACCGGTTGTGCGCGGCGCGGGCCGGGCGGACCCTGAGAGTAATGAACCGGGCGGGATCGGCGCGATGAGCACGTGGTATGCGGCGAGCGCGTGGGACGCATGGGACGCCGCGGAAAGTGCCGACTTCCGCGGGCCTCTCGACATCGCCGTTGCGGCCACGGTGGTACTGGATGCCCACGGCACGGTCATCGGGTGGAGTCCCGCGGCCGAGCGGCTGCTCGGCTATACGCCCGGGGAGGTCGTCGGACGTTCCGCGGAGCTGTTTCTGCCCGACGGCGAGGGGCTGGTTGCCGGGAAGGCCCCGCCGTCCGACGGGCAGCCGGTCGACCTTGCGCTCGCCGACCCCGTCCACCCCCTCGGCGGCAGCGACACGTATCTCGCCCGGCACCGGGACGGTCACTCGATCGCGGTGGCCACCGCCGTGTGCCCGCTGCCCGGCAGTGGTGCCGCCACGCGGATTCTCGTGGTGGCGGAGCTGGAGGGGCTGCGGCTGTGGCAGACCCGGCTCGCGCTGCTGAACGGGCTTGCCACCCAGTCTCCGCTCGGCCTGGCGATCTACGACACCGAGCTGCGTCTCACCTGGGCGAATGCGGCGTACGGGCGGGAAGTGGGTCGGCCGTTCTCGGAGTACCGGGGGATGCGGGCGGATGAGCTGTATCCGGACGGCATTTTCGTGACCAGCAGTTACGCGACGACACTCGACGAGGTCATGCACCAGGTCATCGACACCGGTGAGCCCATCATCGATCTGCACTTCCTGGGGCAGCTGCCGAGCGATCCGGGCAAGGACCACCTGTGGTCCTGTTCGTACTACCGGTTG
Organism: Streptomyces sp. NPDC043812; assembly: GCF_056436245.1. Classification (NCBI taxonomy): domain Bacteria; kingdom Bacillati; phylum Actinomycetota; class Actinomycetes; order Kitasatosporales; family Streptomycetaceae; genus Streptomyces; species Streptomyces sp. NPDC043812. The sequence goes on along the minus strand of NZ_JBWKCY010000015.1, from coordinate 209,203 downwards.
CAGGACGCGTACGGGCAGGTGCTCGGCGTGTGCGAGGACGCGTTCGACATCACCAGCCGTTACGAAGCGCAGAACCGGCTGGCGCTGCTCGTCGAGGCGGGCAGGCGGATCGGCACCACCCTGGACGTGCGGGTCACCGCGCAGGAGATCACCGAGCTGGCCGTGCCGGGGTTCGCGTCCTCCGTCACCGTCGACCTGGTGCCGGCCGTGCTGCGGGGCGAGGAGCCGGAGCCGGGTGTGTGGGAGCGGCCCGCGCTCGTCAGGGTCGCCCAAGGGCCGGGCCCTGCGGTGACAGGGCCCCCTGCGGCCGTGGAATACCCGCGCGGGTCGCCCCATCTGCGCAGCCTCGCCTCCGGCGGCCTGGTACATGTCGAGAACACCCTGGTGGTGCCACTGCGGACGGGCAGTACGGCACTCGGGCTGGTCACCTACGTACGCCACGGCCGTCCGGCCGTCTTCGACAGCGGTGAGGTCTCCCTCGCCGACGAGCTGACGGCGCGCGCCGCGGTGTGCCTCGACAACGCCCGGCGCTTCACCCGCGAACGTGCCGCCGCTCTCACCCTTCAGCGCCGGCTGCTGCCGCAGCACCTGCCGCAGCAGTCGGCGGTGGACGCCGCGTACCGCTACCTGCCCACGGACGACGTCATGGGGGTGGGCGGTGACTGGTTCGACGTCATCCCGCTGTCGGGTGCCCGGGTCGGGCTCGTCGTCGGAGACGTCGTCGGCCACGGGCTGCAGGCGGCGGCCACGATGGGGCGGCTGCGCACCACCGTCGAGGCTCTCGCGAAGCTGGACATGCCGCCCGGGGAGCTGCTGAAGCGCCTCGACGACCTGGTGGGCCGGCCGCCGGACGAGCCGGCGGAAGGACCGGCCCCGGAGGGCGAGCCCTCGGGTCCCGGCCCGGACGTGACCACCGGGGCGACGGTGCTGTACGCGGTCTACGATCCGGTCTCGCGCCGCTGCACGATGGCGAGGGCCGGGCATCTGCCGCCGGCGATCGTGGGTCCGGACGGGGTCTGTCTCTTTCCCGATCTGCCCGCGGGCCCGCCGCTGGGGCTCGGCGGACTGCCGTTCGAGGACTTGGAGGTCGAGCTGCCGGCGGGCAGTCTCGTCGCTCTCTTCACGGACGGGCTCGTCGAGTCCCGTGACCGCGACGTCGACCATGGAATGGATGCCCTGCGCCGTGTACTCAGCGACCGGGAGCGCCCGTTGGAGGAGCTGTGCGAGCGGGTGGTCGCCGAACTCCTGCCGGAGGGCACGGCCGCCGACGACACCGCGCTGCTCCTGATCCGTACGCGCGAGCTGGGCGACCGGCAGGTCGCCGCGTGGGAGCTGCCGGCGGAGCCGGTCGCGGTGGGGCATGCGCGGGAACTCGCCACCGAGCAGCTGGGCGAATGGGGCCTGGAGGAGCTGACGTTCGCGACCGAACTGGTCGTCAGCGAGCTCGTGACCAACGCTGTCCGCTATGCCGAGGGGCCGTTGCAGCTGCGTTTGATCCGCGACCGGACGCTGCTGTGCGAGGTCGCGGACACCGGGCACACCTCGCCTCATCTGCGCCACAGCACGGTGGACGACGAAGGGGGGCGGGGGCTGTTCATCGTCGCCCAGTTGGTGCAGCGGTGGGGGACGCGCTACACGCGCTCCGGAAAGACGATCTGGACGGAGCAGCCCTTCCCCGCGGAGGGATCGGGGGCGGCGGCGGAGGGCGGTCCGGCCTTCTGATCCGTTGCCGGGAACGACCCGGCTGCACGGACGATCCGGCTGCACGCCGCCGCGCCCGCGCGAGCAGCACACGGCGACGCGTACCCCTGCTGGTCGGGCAGCGGTACGCGTCGCGGTGTGCTCAGGCGTTGGGGCGCTTGCCGTGGTTCGCGCTCTTCTTCTTGCGTGCGCGGCGCTTGTTCCCTCGCTTGGACATGGTGTGCAACTCCCTTTTCCGGGCGTTCCTGACTTTCCACGCCTTCGGTCAGTCTAGGTTCGGTCCCCAAGGGGCGCATCAGCGATACGGCCGCGGCGTTCGGCGCCGTGCGCACGACAGCCTTCCGGGGACTGGCGCTCCGCCGCGGACGGTGCCGCGCGGGCCAGGCGGCGGTGGGTACGGCTGAGCATGCGGCGGGCCATGACGGGGTGGAAGGGGCGGACGAGGGTCCAGTGGATCCGTCCGAGCCGGTTGTGTATCCGGACCACGGTGGTCAGGGTGACGGTCTCGCCGTCGATCAGCACCGAAGCGCGGAAGTCCAGGTGGCTCGCGTCCTCGCCGAGCAGCAGCTCGTTCGGCGCACTTACCTTGACCTGGAACGGAAGGACCGCGCGCCAGGCCGTCGCCGCCGTGGGCATGCCGGGGTCGAGCGGCAGTTGCCAGGAGTCGGCGAAGTCGGGCTCCTGGAAGGCCTGTCGGGCCAGGACGGCCGCGGTCGGCAGGGGGACCGCCTGCGGCCGGCCCCGGACCGCGCGGTGCAGCAGCCGCGCTCGGCGGGTCCAACGGGCGGGCCGCGGTGGCGTGTCGGGGGTGGCGGCGCGAACCATGTTGTCGATCAGCTCTTCGACCATCACGTCGTGCATGGGCCGGATCGCCAGCGCCCAGAGCACGTTCCCCTTCAGGGTCTGGCGCTGCTCCAGGACATGGCGGACCAGGCAGCGCCCGGCGCCCAGCGGCTCGATCTCGAGTGCGTGGAAGCCGTTCTCCGGCGGCGGGAAGTCGAAGCGGACGCTGCGGCCCGGTTCGTACGCCCCGACGCTGTAGCGCACGAAGCCGTGGCCGCCCTCGGCGCCGACGGCGAGGGGGCGGTCGAAGCGGATCGGCGGCCAGACGGGGCTCGGGCTGATGGGGTCGTCCGGTGACGAGAGGCGGTCCAGCAGTGCGCCCACCACTTCGGCGGGGGCTTCGACGACGCGCTCGTGGACGTTGCGTACCGATCGCATTCCGCACCTCCATACGGCGGCGTATGTTCAACCGTACGGTAGCGTATGGACATGGCGCGAGCAGAGGAAAGGCCGGAACGGGCCGGAAAGCGGGAGCGCAGGCGCCTCACCGCAGGCGACTGGGCCGATGCCGCGCTCGCCGCGATGGCCGAGCGCGGGCTGGCCGCCGTCGCCGTCGAACCGCTCGCCGCCCGGCTCGGGACCACCAAGGGCAGCTTCTACTGGCACTTCACCAACCGGGAGGCGCTGATCGAGGCGGCGCTGGAGCGCTGGGAGGAGATCTCCACCGAGCAGATCATCACCGCGGTCGAGACCGAACCCGACCCCGAGCGGCGGCTGCGCACGCTCCTGCACCATGCGACGACCTCCGCCGCCGACGATCCGCTGGAGGTGTCACTGCTCGCGACCGCCGCGCATCCACAGGTCGCGGCCGTGCTGGGACGGGTGACGGAGCGCCGGATCGCTTACCTGGCCCATCTCTTCGCCGAACTGGGCTTCGACGAACGGGAGGCGCACGAGCGCGGGCTGCTGGCGTACACCAGCTATCTCGGGCACACCCAGCTCAGCCATGCCGTGCCGCAGGCGCTGCCTGCCGGCGGGGACGGCGACGTGTATCTGGAGTCGGTGACGGACACGCTGCTGAGGCGGTAGCGCCGGGCCCGGGCCGGTTCACGCCGAACTGCGCCTGCGGGAGGCGCTCTTCTTGGCTGTCGACGTGGATCCGGCCGCCGTCTTCGCGGTCGACTTGGCCGTCGACTTGGCCGTGCTCTTCGACGCCGTCTTCTTCGCCGTCTTCGCTGTCTTCGCCGTGGACTTGGCCGCCGTCTTCTTGGCCGCGCTCTTCTTCGCAGTGGTGGCCGTGGACTTCCTGGCGCCGGACGACTTCGGCGTGGACCGCCCCTTGATCGGCGTGACCTCCGCGTCCCCGCCGCCCCCGCCGCGGGCCTCCTTCGCCGCGCGCACGCTGCTCTCCAGGGCGGCCATCAGGTCGATGACCTTGCCGCCGCCCTCGGCGGGCGACTCCGGCTCCGGTGCGGCGCCCCCGCCCTCCACCTTCGCCGCGATCATCGCCTCGACCGCGTCCCGGTAGTCGTCGTGCAGCGATTCGATGTCGACCTCGCCGAGTGTGTCCATCAGGGCGTCGGCCAGGTCGAGTTCGGCATCCTTGACCGTCACGTCGGACTGCGGGGCCGCATCCTCCGGCGCCCGGATCTCGTCCGGCCACAGCAGTCCGTGCATGGCGATCACGTCGTCGACGACCCGCAGCATGCCCAGGCGCTCCCGGCCGCGCAGCGCGAACTTGGCGACGGCCACCTTCTCGCTCCGCTTGAGCGCCTCGCGCAGCAGCGTGTACGGCTTGGCGGCGGGCACTCCGTTGGCCGACAGGTAGTAGGCGGTGTCCATCTGCAGCGGATCGATCTCCGAGGCGGGGACGAAGGCGACGATCTCGATCGTCTTCGCCGTCGGCAGCGGGAGAGAGGCCAGGTCCTCGTCCGTGATCGGGATCATCGATCCGTCGGCGTCCTCGTACGCCTTGCCGATCTCGGCGGTCGTCACTTCCTTCTCCTCCAGCTCGCACACCTTGCGGTAGCGGATCCGGCCACCGTCTTCGGCATGGATCTGCCGGAAGGAGACCGAGCGGCTCTCGGTCGCATTCACGAGCTTGATCGGGATGCTGACCAGCCCGAAGGAGATCGCGCCGTTCCAGATGGATCGCACCTTTCATCCCTTCTGCCCTGGATTTATGGGATTCTCATCGTATGACGCCCATCACGGAGGTGGAGGGGCGGCGGCTGACGCTCTCCAATCTGGAGAAGGTCATCCACCCAGCCACCGGGACGACCAAGGGCGAGATCCTGCACTACTACGCCGTCACTGCCGGGGCGATCCTGCCTCATCTGCGGGACAGGCCCGTCTCCTTCCTCCGATATCCCGACGGCCCCGACGGGCAGGTGTTCTTCACCAAGAATCCCCCGCCCGGCACACCCGACTGGGTGCGTACGGCCCCTGTCCCCCGCTCCGAGGACCCCGGCGCCCGCCAGGTCGTCCTCGACGATCTGGCGTCGCTGGTGTGGGCGAGCAACCTCGTGGTCGAGTTCCACACACCGCAGTGGCGGGCGGACGCGCCGGCCGTCGCCGACCGCATGGTGTTCGACCTCGACCCCGGCCCGCCGGCCGGGGTCCCCGAGTGCTGCGAGGTCGCCCTGTGGCTGCGCGAGCGGCTGGCGGCGGACGGGCTCGATGCCCTGGTCAAGACCTCGGGCTCCAAGGGGCTGCACCTGCTGGTGCCCCTCGTGCCGACGCCGTCGGAGAAGGTGTCGGCGTACGCGAGAGCGCTGGCCGTGGAGGGTGAGGCCGCCCTGCCGAAGCTGGTGCTGCACCGGATGGCGCGCGCGCTGCGCCCCGGGAAGGTGTTCGTCGACCACAGCCAGAACGCCGCGGCGAAGACGACCGCCACCCCCTACACCCTGCGGGCCCGCCCCGAGCCGACCGTGTCGGCGCCGGTGACGTGGGAGGAGGTGGAGGCGGGACGCGATCTGGTGTTCCGGCTCGCCGACATCGCGCCGCGTTTGGACCGGTACGGGGACCTGCTCGGTCGGCTCGTCGATCCCGAGAGCCGCGGACGTCTGCCGTGAGCGCACCGGGGCCGCCGAACCCCGACGGCACGGACGAGAGCTCGCCGGCAGTGGTCCTGCGCCCACCGGTCGACGTCATGCGGCCTCGGTCCGCGGACGAGATCCCCGTGCAGGGCAGCACGCCCGGAGGACTGCAGTACTCCCTCAAGCTCGACGGATTCCGCGCCCTCGCGTTCGTCCTGGAGGGCAGGGTCTTCTTGCAGTCGCGCTCCCGGAGGGACCTCTCCAGGGAGTTCCCCGACATTGCCGCGTACCTGCGAGACCACCTGCCACCCGGAATCGTGCTGGACGGTGAACTGTGCGCCTACCGCGAGGGGCGATTGAACTTCACCGACCTGCTCAGGTCCCACAGTGACCGCGAGCGGTTGGGAGTCCCGGTGTCCTACATCGCTTTCGACATCCTCGCCGTCCCGGGAAGGGACGTGAGAACGCTGCCGCTGAGGGAACGCTGGGAGCTGCTCGGAGTCGCGCTGCGCGACGTCGGCCCGCCCCTCCAGCGCGTGCTCGCCACGCAGGACGAGGAAGCCGCCCGCAGCTGGTTCCGCGACATGAGAGCCGCGGGGGTCGAAGGGATCGTCGCCAAGTCGCTGAGCTCGCCCTACCGGGCGCGAGGAACCTCGGCCTGGCGGAAGATCCGGCACTCGGACACGAGGGACGGCGTGCTTCTCGGCATCTTCGGCCCGGCGGATCGACCACAGGCACTTCTTGTGCGGCTTCCCGACGGCCGGACCGTGAAGACGTCACCTCGCCTGACGGTGACACAGTCACGGCAGGTCGGCGAGCTGGTACGCGGTTGCCTGGGCGAGCTGACGGACCACCCGGAACACGGGTCCGTGAGGACACTGACGCAGCCTCTCCTCGTCGAACTGCGCCAAGCCGCCGGGCGCCACGAGACCGCCAGGTTCGTACGGATGCGATCCGAGGGCTGAGGGCTTCGCCGATACGGGCAGCGCATCGACACCACCGCGCTCCCCGATCCGACCGATGCGGCACACCCGTTGCCGTGCGCCGGTACCCGGCGGCGGAGCACAGTTCAGAATGCGCCAGCCTGCGGGCGCCGGCAGGTCGACTGCACCGGCCGGTTCTCGGGCGCCGCGAGCGGGGCGCGGCGTGGCTCCCGGCGCAGCCGCAGCAGGGCGGACGGCTGCCGGCACGGACCGGTGTCCAGGGCATCGCCGGGGCGGTCGGGCGCCGGGCCGTGGACAGGGCGGGCGCCCGGCGGGCGAGCCCGGCCGACGTGGGAGCGGGGGGCGGGCCGAGTGTGAAGTCCCATGTCAGACAAGGGGCGAGGGACGCGAGCGCACCGTCCCTGTGGTGCTCAGGGACGAGGCTGGTGCGGCCCCCGTCCCTGTCATGACGGGCAGCTGTGCGGCCGCCCGGAAGGCTCGCGTACAACCGGTTCCGGACCTTCGCTCACGCGGACGTCACCCGCAGTCCGTGCATGGCACCATCACCCCCGGCCAGGGGGGTGGGCACGGCCACGGGGTGCAGGTTCCTGCAGTCCGACAACCGGCGTGATAGCGGACCCGAGGTCCCGGCGGTGGGGCACACTCTCCCCAGACGCAAGGACGACACAGGGTTCTTGGGAGGGGGCAACGGTGTTCGCGGGGATCGACGAAGTCGACTGGGCCGCTCTGGCGCATGCCTACGGCCCGGCCGACGACGTGCCGGAGTTGTTGCGCGGGCTCGCCTCCGCGGATCCCGATGAGCGCGAGAGGGCGCTCGACGGGATGTACGGGGCGGTGCACCACCAGGGGGACGTCTACGACTCGACGCTCGCCTGCATCCCGTTCCTGATGGAGCTGGTGGCCGACCCCACGGTCGAGGACCGCGGCGGCATAGTCGAGTTGCTGACCAGCATCGGCGGAATCGACCTGGACGACGACGAACTCGATCCGGACGACGAGGAGTTCGAGGACGCCGCCAACTACGCCATGGCGGCGTCCGCCGTTACGGCGGGCGCAGATGTCTTCCTGGAGCTGGCGCACGACCACGATCGCGGGGTGCGTCTGGCGGTGCCGCTGGCCCTGGCCACGCTGCACGGCGATCCGGTACGGGTGCTGCGGCTGCTGCGGGAGCGGCTGGACGCCGAGAGCGACAACGAAGTACGGCTGGCCTGCATCGATGCGGCCGGCCGGACAGCCCTGCGGCACACGTGCCTGACGGACGAGGTCGTCGGCCTGCTGATGCATCTCGCGGGCCCGGACTACTGCGCCGGGCTGCGGCTCGGTGCCATCGCGCAGCTCGCCCGCTGTGCGCCGGGCGCGCTGCCCGGCGACATCGTCCCCTGGGTGACGGGGCTGCTGCGCCAGCTGCGCGCGGAGCCGGTGGTGGTGGCCGCGGAGGCCGAGTTCGGTTCGGCGGCGCCGCCCGTCGAACCGCGGGCGATGCGGGCGGCCGCTGCCAGTGGCCGCGCGGCGCCGTGGACGGCGGATCTGCTGCGGACGCTGCACGCCGGCCTCGGGGACCGGGTGGACGACCGGATCGCGCTGCTGGTGGACCAGTTGTGCAGCCCCGACAGGGGGCAGCGGGTCGACGCGGTACGCATGAGTGAGGGGCTGCTGCGGACCTACCGGGGTGCGTACGACGAGCTGGTCACCCTCATCGGGGAGCAGCTCGCCGATACCGAGCCGCGGCTCGGCGACGCGGCCGCCCATCTGCTGAAGGGCCTGTTCCAGCTGGCCGCTCCGGCCGCGGACGCACTGGTGGAGAGGGTGGAGGCGTACCCGTCCGGCTGGGTGCGCGAGTGGGACACCGGGCCGCCGGCACTCGGCTCCGCCGTCACGGCGCTGGTCCGGGCCGGTGACCCGCGGGTGGTTCCGGTGCTGGCCCGCATCCTCGGCCGGCGGGAGGTGCCGGGCGATCTGACGGCTTCGCTGGACCGGCTCGGGACCGCGGCGACTCCGCTGGCGCCCGTGTTGTGCGACCGGCTCTCCCGTGTCGGCCTCGACGAACGGCTCCACGAGCAGGCCGGGCCGCTGCTGCACGGGCTGTCCGTGCTGCGGGCGGCCGACACGCTGCCCGAGGCCGTGCCGGCGGTGCTGCGGGTGCTGCGGGGGGCACCCGCACACCGCCGCGAGGCAGTGATGAACGGGGCGCTGCTCGCGCTGACCTCGTTCGGGCCCGCGGCGCGGGAGGCCGTCCCGGATCTGAGGGGGCTGCTGCGTGGTCTCCCGGGCGGCGGCGGTCGGATGTCCGGCGGCGGCGCGGGCCGTTCCGCAGGCCGCTCGGCGGGCCGCTCCGCCAGACTTTCGGCCAAGATTTCCGCGGATCCGTCAGCGGATCTCTCGGCGGCGGTCACCGCGCGGGCGGCCGGTGCGTTGTGGGCGGTCGACGGTGACGCCGAAGCCGTGCTGCCGGTGCTGTGCGCGGTGCTGAACGGCTCGGATCCGGCCGCGCGGCGGACGGCCGCGTCGGTGCTCGGCTCCCTGGGACCGGCCGGAGCCCCGGCCGCCGAGACGCTCGGCCGGCTGCTCTGGTCGGCCGATCCGTGGATGCGGGTGGAGGCGGCGGCCGCGCTGTGGCGGGTGAGCGGGGATCCGGGGCGGGCCTGGCCGGTGCTGCGCAGGGCATGGTCGGAGATGCCGTACGCCCGGGTGCTGATCGCGGGTGTCATGGCGGAGCTGACGACGCGGGGCGCGGAGGGCGCGGACCGGCTCGTGGATCGCGAACTGCTGTCCGTGCGGCGGCACAACGCGATCGACGGCGCCTGTGGCGGCGACGACATCCTCGTGGACGAGAGACTGCTGGCCCTGTGCCGGCGTGCCGTGATGGGCACGCCGTGAGACGGTCCCGCGGAGCCGCCGGGGGCCCCGGCGTACCGCGGACCCCGGTGCGTGGGTGATGCTGGACCACGACGGAGGGACCAGGAAATGATCATTTTCGGCACCAAGGGCTACATCTACCAGCTGGCCGTACTCACTCTCGTGTGCGGCCACTGCGGCAACCCGTCGGCGCACACGCTCCGCAAGCGCGTCACGAAGTTCACGCTGTTCTTCGTGCCGCTGTTCCCGCTGTCGACGAAGTACGCGACGCAGTGCACGTTCTGCGGTGCGGAGCAGCAGCTCACGGCGCCGCAGGCGGAACAGCTGCAGCTGCAGGCGGCGGGCGGGCAGGGTGCGCCGGGGCCGCAGCAGTACGGACAGGCGGGTCAGCACGGGCAGGGGAACCCGTACCGGCGCTGAGGCGCCGGGGCGGACACCGCGCGGCTGACGGGCCGGACCGCCGCCACAAAAGACGCACCAGCATGTAGACCAGGACATAAAGGGAAAACCTCCGGCGGCTTGCTACGTTGCGTGCCATGACCGCAACGACGGCGGACAGCCCGCCGCCCGAGCCACGCCCCGCCGGACGGCGGGGCGTCGAACTCTCGCTCCTGGTCTGCGCCGTCCTCATCTCCGTCTACGGATACACCGCCGTCGGTCTTGCCCGGCACGGCGCCGTGCCGCCGGACACCCTCGGTTACGGAGCCGGTCTCGGCCTCCTCGCCCTGGTCGCCCATCTCGCCGTACGCCTGCGCGCCCCGTGCGCCGACCCCCTGCTGCTGCCGATCGCCGTGCTGCTCAACGGAATCGGCCTGGTGCTGATCTACCGGCTCGACCTGGAGACGCCCGGCGACATCGCCGCCCCCACCCAGCTGGTGTGGTCCGCGCTCGGCATCGCCCTGTTCATCGCCACCGTCATCGCCGTGGACGACCACCGCGTACTGCAGCGCTACGCGTACGTCAGCGTCGTCGCCGCCCTCGTCCTGCTGAGTGCGCCGATCCTCTTCCCCGCCGTCAACGGCGCCCGGATCTGGATCAGGATCGGCGGACTGTCCCTGCAGCCGGGCGAGTTCGCCAAGGTGCTGCTCGCCGTGTTCTTCGCCGCGTATCTGGCCGCCAACCGCGGCGCACTCGCGCACACGGGCCGGCGCATCGGGAGGATGCAGCTGCCCGCGGGACGTGTCCTCGGGCCGGTCCTCGCGATCTGGCTGCTGAGCGTCGGCGTTCTGGTGCTGGAGCGGGACCTCGGCACATCGCTGCTGTTCTTCGGGCTCTTCGTCGTGCTGCTGTACGTGGCGACCGGCCGGATCGGCTGGATCGCCGTCGGTCTCCTCCTCGCGGCTGCGGGGGCGTTCGCCGTCGGTTCGCTCGAACCGCACGTCCATGGCCGTGTCCAGGACTGGCTCGACCCCTACGCGACCATCGAGGCCGGTCAGGGACCCGGCCAGCTCGCCCAGTCGCTGTTCGCCTTCGCCACCGGGGGCGTGCTCGGCACCGGTCTCGGGCTCGGACACTCCGTCCTGATCGGCTTCGCGGCCAAGTCCGACTTCATCCTTGCCACCGTCGGCGAGGAGCTCGGCCTCGCGGGCCTCACCGCACTGTTCCTGCTGTACGCGCTGCTGGTAGCCCGCGGTTACCGCGCCGGGCTCGCGCTGCGCGACGCGTTCGGCGGCCTGCTCGCCGTCGGCCTCTCCTCGATCCTTGCGCTCCAGGTGTTCGTCATCGCGGGCGGCGTGACCGGCCTGATCCCGCTCACCGGCATGGCGATGCCCTTCCTCGCCCAGGGCGGTTCGTCGGTCGTCACCAACTGGGTGATGGTGGCGCTGCTGATCCGCCTCAGCCACTCGGCCGGCGCGGCGCCTCCGGTCACTGCCGGGCCGGAGGCCGGGCAGGTCACCGACAAGGCGGCGGTCGGCCGATGACGCAGCCGACCGCCGAGCGCCCCCTTCGCCGGTACATCCGGCACGCGGCCGTGTTCTGTGTGCTGTTGCTGGTCGCGCTCCTCGTCAACGCCGCTCGGGTGCAGGTCGTCGAGGCACCCGCACTCGACGGAAATCCGGCCAATCGGCGGGGCGCCATTGCCCGTTACGCCGAACCGCGCGGTGACATCGTCGTGGACGGCAGGCCGATCACCGGTTCCCAGGACACGGGCGGGCGGCTGCGGTACGAGCGGACCTACGCGCAGGGGCCGTTGTACGCGCCCGTGACCGGCTACGCCTCCCAGACGTACGGCACGTCTTTGATCGAGAACATCCAGGACAGCATCCTCTCGGGCACCGACCCGCTGCTGGCCACGCTGCCGTTCTGGAACGACCTCAGCCGCGGACGCTCCGCCGCGGGGCAGGTCGTCACCACCATCAGGGCGTCGATGCAGCGGGCCGCGTACGAGGGACTCGGCGGCCGCCGAGGCGCGGTCGCGGCGCTCGACCCTGCGACGGGCCGGATCCTCGCCCTGGTCAGCAGCCCCTCGTACGACCCCGAACTGCTCGCGGGCTCGGACGAGGAGACGGGGCGGGCCTGGACGCGGCTGAACGGCGCCCCCGCACAGCCGATGCTGAACCGGGCCATCCGGCAGACGTATCCTCCGGGTTCCGCGTTCAAGATCGTGACAGCCGCGGCGGCTCTGGACTCGGGCGTCGTCGACGACGTGGACGCACCGACGGGTACGCCGGACCCGTACTTCCTGCCCGGTACCGGCACCAGGCTGCCCAATGTGGCCGACGGCTGCGAGGACGCCTCGCTCGCCTACGCGATCCAGTGGTCGTGCAACACCGTGATGGCGAGGCTCGGCGCCCGGGTCGGGCTCGCAGACATGATCAAGACCGTCGCCGGGTTCGGTTTCAACGACGCGGGACTGCGGATCCCGGCCGCGGTGTCGCGGTCCAACTTCGACACGGACATGTCCATGGACCAGCTGGCGCTGTCGTCGATCGGGCAGTTCAACACCACGGCCACACCACTGCAGATGGCGATGGTCGCGGCAGCGGTCGCGGGCGGCGGGGAGGTCCGGTACCCGCATCTGGTGGAACGGCTGACCCGGGCCGACGGCGATCCGGTGGAGCAGTACGGCCCCCGCGCCTACCGGCAGGCGATGACCCCGGTGACCGCGATGCGGCTGCGGAGACTGATGGTGCAGGCCGTCGAGGACGGCACCGGGAGGAACGCGGCGATCAAGGGGGCGATCGTCGGCGGCAAGACGGGCACGGCGCAGCACGGCGTGGGCAACACCGGTGCGCCGTACGCCTGGTTCATCTCCTGGGCGCAGGCTCAGGACGCGACACAGCCCGCGGTGGCGGTGGCCGTGGTGGTGGAGGACGCGGCGGCGGACCGGGGGGAGATCAGCGGCGGGGGCAGCGCGGCGCCGATCGCGCGGGCGGTGATGAGGGCGGCGCTGCGAGACTGACGTCATGGGTGTGGCACAGGCGCTGGGGACGATCGAACGGCTCGATCCGGGGCTGAGCGCCTTCGTCGAGGTGTGGGGCGGGCAGGCGCTCGCCGCCGCTGTCGACCCCGGACTCCCGCTCGCCGGGCTGCCGTTCGCGGTGAAGGGCCGTGCGGGCATCCGCTCGCACGCGGCCCGTCGGCTGATGGCGGCAGGTGCGGTCCCGGTCGGTGCGACGGCGGTGCCGGGCCCGGGTACGTCCTGGCAGACGTGGGGGCTGGGCGCGCACGGCCCGACGCGCAATCCGTGGCGGGCCGACCGCACCCCGGGGGGTTCGTCGGCGGGCTCCGCGGTGGCGGTCGCGGCGGGGATGGTGGGGCTGGCGACGGGCAGCGACGGGGCGGGGTCGGTGCGGATCCCGGCGGCGTGGTGCGGTGTGTTCGGCCTGAAGACGACGAACGGACTGCTGCCCTCGCCGGACCGCACCGGCCTGGCGTCGGCGGGTGTGCTGACGCCGCGGGCGGCCGGGGCGCGGGCGTATCTGCGCTCCGTCCTGGACGCGTATGCGCCGACACCGCCGGATCTGCCGCTGCGGGCGGTCTGGTCGCCCGACCTGGGGTTCGCGGACGTGGACGGGGAGGTGGCGGCGGTGGCCCGGGCCGCGGTGGACCGGCTGGCGACTGCGGGGGTGGTGCGCCTGGTGCACGGGGACGCGGCGCTGCTGGACCCGGCGGAGGCATGGGCGGCGGTGCGGGCGGGACGGGCGCCGGAGGCCGCGGCGGTGCGGGAGGAGAACGACCGGCGGCTCGACGCGCTGTTCGCCGGGGCCGACGTGCTGCTGACCCCGGCGACCCCGAACCGCCCGCACGGCCACGAAGGCCCTGGACCCGATGTCTACTCCACGGCTCTGACCTGGGCGTTCAATCTGAGCGGCCACCCGGCTGCGAGCCTTCCGGCGGGCTTCACGGGTGACGGCTGCCCGGTCGGGCTCCAAGTGGTGGCGGCGCGGTGTGCGGACGTCTCACTGGTCGAAATCTCGGTTGCGGCCGAGGCGTACCTGCATACCGTGCGGCTATGACCCTGACTCACGAACTCGCCCAGGTGAACATCGCCCGCCTCAAACACCCTTTGGATTCGGTGCAGTTGAAGGACTTCGTCGACAACTTGGACCCGGTGAACGCGGTCGCGGACGCGGCGGACGGCTTCGTCTGGCGCCTTCAGGACGCGACGGGGAACGCGACGGACCTGCGGGCGTTCGACGACGATTCGATCATGGTCAACATGTCGGTGTGGCGGGACACCAATGCCCTGACGGCGTTCATGTACCAGGGGATGCACCGTGAACTGCTGGCGCGGCGCTACGAGTTCTTCGAGCGGATCCAGGAGGTCATGACCACGCTGTGGTGGGTCCCGGCGGGCCACCGCCCGACGGTCGCGGAGGCGGAGGAGCGCCTGCGCCATGTGCGGGAGCACGGGCCGACGGACTTCGCTTTCACACTGCGCACGTCGTTCCCGCCCCCGGCGGCGACGGCGTGATCAGCGCCGACGGTTGATCGCGGTCAGGTCGATGTCGATGGGGAAGGGGAGAGCAACCTTGAGCCGCCCGCGGTAGATGCCTCCCAGCGCGTAGACACCGGTCGCGGGGTCGAGCTCATAGACGTAGACGACCGGCATGCCGTCGCTCTCCTCGACACGCCAGAAGTGGGGGACACCGGCCTGCGCGTACTTGCGGGGCTTGAGTTCCCGATCACGCTCCACCGAATCGGCCGAGACGACTTCGACGGCCAGGACGACGTCGTCGGGGCTGAACCACGTCTGCCGCGGCCCCTCATCCGCGTCGACAGGAACCACGAGCACATCGGGCTCAGGCCGGTTCCTCTTGTCCAGCTTGATGGTCATCTCCCGGATCGCTTCGAGATGGTCCGGGGCCTGGTCCATCAGTGCGTTTTCCAGAAGGCGCATGGTCCGCGAGTGGAACCGGGTCTGCGGACTCATCAAGACAAGACTCCCGTCGATCAGCTCCGTGTGCGGAGGAAGATTGGGAAGCCTGTCGAGGTCATCCGCCGTCCAGCCGTCGGCCGGCGGGCGAGGCCACTCGTAGCCTTCGCTCAGCCCGTACTCACGTGCGGCGCTCATGATCGCTCCCATGCGACGGAGTCTGCCTGGCCTTCCCAGCGTACCCAGGAGAGATTCCACATCGACCCTTCGAAAGGGTGATCGACGATCAGGCGTTGACCGGCGGGGGCCCGCCCGGCACGGCCTCCCGCCGCTTCAGCCATTCCGCCGGCACCCCGTCGACGCCCGTCGCCGCGCCCACGATGCCGCCCGTGATCGCGCACGTCGTGTCCACGTCGCCGAAGCCTTCCGCCGTCGACCAGAGCGCCGCCGTCAGGTCGCCGGGGTGGCGGGCCGCCGTCCAGACCGCGAAGGGGACCGTGTCGTCCGCGCGGATCCGTTGGCCGTTGCCCAGCAGGTCCGCCGCCTTCCACGGGGGCGTGGTGAACGGAACCCGGACCGCGCGGAGGAGACCGTCGTGGACCAGGCCCGGCGGGGTGCGTTCCGCGACCGCCGCGATCGTCAGTTCGCCGCGCGCGGACAGGGCCGCCGCCGTCGCGACGGCCACCGCACCCGCAACGCCCTCCGGGTGGGCGTGGGTCACCCGGGCCGACAACTCCGCCTGACGGGCGACGGCGCCGAGGTCGGCGCGGAACCACGCGCCGAGCGGGGCCACCCGCATCGCCGCGCCGTTGCCGAGGCTGCCGCCGTCGAACAGTTCGGGCGCGAGCGACCGCCAGGCCGCCGGGTCCTCCAGCAGCGCGGGCAGAAGCATGTGCATCCCGTGGCCGTAGCCACGTGCCGGATCGGCGTCGAAGGTGAGCGCGAAGCAGGCCGCCAGCCGGTCCTGGTCGATCTCGCCGTACTGGTCCAGTACGCGCTGGATCGCGAGCGCCATGGCCGTGTCGTCGGTCCAGTGCCACTCGGGCTCGGGCGGGGTGCGACGGGCCCGGATCTCCTCGTACGCCTGCTCGCGCTCGCGGAACAGCGGGAACCAGCGCTCGCCGAACGCGTCTCCGAGCGCGAGCGCTTCGAGACTGCGGCGGGCGGCCGTACGGTCGGCGGGGGATGGCATGCCCGCCATCCTGCCGGGCACACCGCGGCCCGTACACCGACTTACGACGGCTGCGCCGCCCCCTCCGCGATCGCGTCGGCGACCTCCGACACCCGCTCCTGCTCCTCGGCCGCGAACCGTTCCCGGTCGAGTTCCTCGGCGATCTCCTCGTCCTGGGACATGAGGAGGTCCAGGTTGGCGTCGCCCATCTCGAAGACGCCCATGTCCAGGTACGCCTTCTGCAGCCGCTCGCCCCACAGCCCGATGTCCTTGACGCACGGCACGATCCGGCTGAACAGCAGCTTGCGGAAGAGGTGGAGGAATTCGGACTGTTCCGTGTACTCCTCCGCTTCCTTCTTCGAGACGCCGAAGTTCTCCAGGACCTCGACCCCGCGCAGCCGGTCGCGCATCAGGTAGCAGCCCTCGATCACGAACTCCTCGCGTTCGCGCAGTTCCGCGTCGGACAGCTGCTTGTAGTAGTCGCGCAGCGCCATCCGTCCGAAGGCCACGTGGCGGGCCTCGTCCTGCATGATGTACGCCAGGATCTGCTTGGGCAGCGGCTTCGTGGTGGTGTCGCGGATCATGCCGAACGCGGCGAGCGCCAGGCCCTCGATGAGGACCTGCATGCCGAGGTAGGGCATGTCCCAGCGGGAGTCGCGCAGGGTGTCGCCGAGCAGCGACTGGAGGTTGTCGTTGATCGGGTAGAGCATGCCGATCTTCTCGTGCAGGAAGCGCCCGTAAATCTCCGCGTGCCGGGCCTCGTCCATGGTCTGGGTCGCCGAGTAGAACTTCGCGTCGAGGTCGGGCACCGACTCGACGATTCGTGCCGCGCAGATCATGGCGCCCTGCTCACCGTGCAGGAACTGGCTGAACTGCCAGGAGGTGTAGTGCTTGCGCAGTTCGCCCCTGTCCTGGTCGGTCATCTTCGCCCAGTGGCGCGTGCCGTACAGCGTCAGCGCCTCGTCGGGGGTGCCGAGCGGATCGTACGGGTCGACCTCCAGGTCCCAGTCGATGCGCTTGGCGCCGTCCCATTGCTTGTCCTTGCCCTTCTGGTAGAGGGCGAGCAGCCGTTCCCGGCCGTCCTCGTACTCCCAGCTGAAGCGTGCCGAGCCGGAGGCCGGCACCTGCCAGAGCGGGCTTTCGGGTGCGTGTGTGTAGCGGTCCTGTGTCGACACCGAGCGGCTCCTTCGCCTCACGAGCCCTGCCACCAACGACAGTTGGCAGGCTCACACGCTGGTAGACAGATAGTCAACAAGTCGCGCACGGGGGATTGACGAGCTTGCTGACAGGGAGTCTCATAACCGTGACCCGGTAATCCTGATGGTGAGGTGCCCTCAGCCATGACAACCGTGACGGAACGCGACGTGCAGCTCCTCCGCGACGCGCTCGGCCCCCTCCGGGACCGGGAGCAGGTCGCCGCACGCCTCCTCGAGTCCTCCGCGAAGCACTCCTTCGACCCCGACAAGGAGCTCGACTGGGAGGCCCCGATCGAGGACGGCAAGTGGTTCTGGCCGCCGGAGCTGCTCTCCCTCTACGACACCCCGCTGTGGCACAGGATGTCCGAGGAACAGCGGATGGACCTGGCCCGGCACGAGGCCGCGTCGCTGGCCTCGCTCGGCATCTGGTTCGAGATCATCCTGATGCAGCTGCTGGTGCGCCACATCTACGACAAGTCGGTCACCAGCAACCACGTCCGGTACGCGCTCACCGAGATCGCGGACGAGTGCCGCCATTCCATGATGTTCGCCAGGATGATCCAGAAGGGCGGCGCCCCGGCGTACCCGGTGCCGCGGGTCTACCACAACCTGGCGCGCGTGCTGAAGACCGTGTCGACGACGCCGGGTTCGTTCGCGGCGACCCTGCTCGGCGAGGAGATCCTCGACTGGATGCAGCGCCTCACCTTCCCCGACGAGCGGGTGCAGACCCTGGTGCGCGGGGTCACCCGCATCCATGTGGTGGAGGAGGCCCGCCATGTGCGGTACGCGCGGGAGGAGTTGCGCCGCCAGATGGTGACCGCGCCGCGCTGGGAGCAGGAGTTCACCCGGATCAGCTGCGGCGAGGCGGCACGCGTGTTCAGCGTCTGCTTCGTCAACCCGAAGGTGTACGAGAACGTGGGCCTGGACCGGCGCGAGGCCGTCGCCCAGGTGAAGGCGAGCGGCCACCGGCGCGAGGTCATGCAGACCGGCGCACGGCGGCTCACCGACTTCCTTGACGACATCGGTGTGCTCCGCGGACCGGGACGCAGGCTGTGGAAGAGCTCCGGGCTGCTCCCCTAGAGCCTCTCGTGCAACCCGGGTCGTTCGTGCCCCGCAAGGGCCGAAAGTCGGGCCCTGGCGCCCTGGACCGTGCGATTACGCTGCGGAGCATGACCAGTCCCGCTCCGGCGTCCCGCGCGTACCGACGGCTCAGCGTCGAGGAGCGCCGCAGCCAGCTGCTCGCGGCGGCGCTCGCGCTCTTCGCGCACCGGCCGCCGGAGGAGGTCTCGCTCGACGACGTCGCGGAGGCGGCGGGGGTGTCCCGGCCGCTCGTCTACCGGTACTTCCCCGGCGGCAAGCAGCAGCTGTACGAGGCGGCACTGCGTTCGGCGGCCGACCAGCTGGAGAACTGCTTCGCCGAGCCCGCCGTGGGACCGCCGACCGAGCGCGTGGCGCGCGTGCTGGACCGCTATCTCCGGTTCGTCGACGAGCACGACACGGGGTTCAGCGCCCTGCTGCGGGGCGGCAGCGTCGCCGAGACCTCCCGTACGACCGCGATCGTCGACGAGGTGCGACGGGCCGCGGCCGAGCAGATCCTGGTCCATCTCGGCGCCGGCCGGCCGGGACCGAGGCTGCGGATGATGGTGCGCACCTGGATCGCGGCCGTCGAGGCGGCTTCCCTGATCTGGGTCGACGAGGGCAAACAGCCGTCGGCCGGCGAACTGCGCGACTGGCTCGTGGACCATCTCATCGGCCTGCTCGCGGCCACCGCGGCGACCGACGGGGAGACGGCGGCGGCGGTCAGGGACCTGGTGGCCCAGGAGACCTTGGACGGTGCGGTCGGCACGCTGGCCCGGCGTCTGGTACCCGTCGTGGGCGACGCGGCGCATCTGCTGTGACACTGGTGCCGTGAAGAGCGAGAACACCCCCTTCGTCGGCGGCCCGCTGGACGGACGCGTGCTGCCGGTGCTGGTGGGCCCGACCGGCCACCCCCCGAAGTGGTACAAGATCCCCGTCCCGCACGACGACGGCACCACCCCGCCCACCGTCCACGTCTACCGCCGCGTGCCGGCCGGCCATACGAAGCGACTGGGGCTGCAGCGGGGCTGGAAGTACGAGTACGCGCCGGAGGGCGTCGAGCGGCGGGAGATCAGGTGGCCGTGGTCGAAGCCGAGCGGCTCGCGCTAGGCCCTGTCCGGGCGGGGATCCGCACATAGCCCCGCGGGCACCGGTCCCCGGCCCGCGCGTCCTGGCCAGGAGCCACGCCGAGGAGATGCGGCACTCCGCCTCGACGGGTGACGCCGTTGCGCCGACCCGACCACCCGCCGGGCGGGTGCGCCGGCACGTCCTCATGCTCGGGCGCGTGGGACGGACCGGCCGTCCCGCAGCCGGAGGTGATGACGTGTCAGGCAGGGCACTCCGTACGGTCTGCACGACCGCGCTGGTCGCGGTCACGGCCCTCACGACGATTGCGGCACCGGCGGCCGCCGACCCCCACGACGCCGGACCCACCGGCACTGTCGCCGACAAGGTGCTCGGCGATCTCGGGGACGGCGTCGTCGAGGCGCTCGTCGGTGGGAACGGTCAGGGCGGGGCGGCACTCGGCGGCGAGGCCGGCACCCCGGTCGGCACGACCGGCGTGCTGACGCGGCTTCAGGAGCTCTACCGGCAGGCCGAGAACGCCGAGACGAGCGAAGGCACGGCCGTGAAGGAGCTGAAGCGGCAGCGGACGGAGACGGCCCGGCTCGCGCGGGAACTGGCCGAGGCCCGCGGGGCGCTCGTCACCCATCGGGCGGCCGCCGGGAGGATCGCGCGGGAGCAGTACCAGGGCAGTTCCGATCTGTCCGCCTATCTGCAGCTGCTGCTCTCCCGCACTCCGGAACAGGCCCTGGACCAGGGCCATTTGATCGAACGCGCGGCAACGGGACGGCTGGCGGCCATGTCCCGGCTGGCGGCGACCGAGCGGCGGGCCCGCGAGCTGGCGGCCGACTCGCGCGCGGCCCTCGACGCCGAACTCGTCCTGGTCGCCCGGCAGCAGAAGGCACGGGCGACGGCCACGGCCCGCCTCAGATCCGCCGAGGCGCTGCTGGCCACGCTGTCCCCCGAGGAGGTGGCAGCCATCGGAGCCGCGGAGCAGGCCCCGCCGCGCCTGCCGGACGGTGCTGCGGCAGGAACGGCCGGGGACACCCCCGCGCCCGAGTCGGAGCCGGCGCTCCCACCGGGGTGAGCGCCGGGACTCCTCACCCGGCGCTGTCAGGCGCCCGAGATCTCCGCGAGGTACGCCGCGGTCCTCTCCGGGTCGTAGAAGAAGTTCTCGAAGTCCGCGGGGTCGTTGAATCCGTTGGCGAACCGGTCCGCTGCCGGCTGGAGCTGGCCGGCCGCGCCGATCAGGTTCAGTACGTGCTCCGGCGGGACGCCGAGCATCGCGTTGGTCCACTTCGTGACGTGCTGAGCCGTGTCCCAGTAGCGGTCGAACGCCGCCTGCATCCACTCCTCGTCGAACGGCTTGTCGCCGTGCTCGGTGATCGAGGCGAGGTAGGAGGCCGCGCACTTGGCCGCCGAGTTGGAGCCCTGTCCGGTGATCGGGTCGTTGGCCACGACGACGTCCGCGACGCCGAGGACGAGACCGCCGCCGGGGAGCCGGCCGATGGGATTGCGCACAGTGGGCGCGTAGCGGCCGGCCAGGGTGCCGCCCGCGTCCGTCAGCTCCACCTTGGTGGCTCGCGCGTACTCCCACGGCGTGAACCGCTCCATCAGCTCAAGCGTCAGGGCGAGGTGCTCGGCCGGGTCCTTGACGCCCTGGAAGACGTCGAGCGGGCCGCCGGGGATGCCCTCCCAGAAGAGGATGTCCGCACGGCCCGACGTGGTGAGCGTCGGCATCACGAACAGCTCGCCGACGCCCGGCACCAGGTTGCAGCGCACCGCGTCGTAGTCGGGGTGCTCGGGGCGCGGGCCGAGGCCGTGGACGTAGGAGACGGCCAGTGCGCGCTGCGGTTCGGCGTACGGGGAACGGGAGGCGTCCCGCCCGAACATGGAGACCAGCTCGCCCTTGCCGGCCGAGACGAGAACCAGGTCGTAGGTGCGGGAGAAGTAGTCCAGGTCGGAGACGGCCGCGCCGTGGATGACGAGCTGTCCGCCGCGCTGGGCGAACGTCTCCATCCAGCCGGCCATCTTCACGCGCTGGTCGACGGACTGGGCGTAGCCGTCCAGCTTGCCCACCCAGTCGATGGCGCGGGAACCGTCCGGCGCGGCGACGGAGACGCCGAGGCCCTCGATCCTCGGGGCCTGTGTCTCCCAGAAGTTGATGCCGAGGTCCCGCTCGTGCTGGAGGGCGGTGTGGAACATGCACTGCGTGGACATGACCCGGCCGGTCCGGATCTCGTCCGCCGTGCGGTTGGACATCAAGGTGACCTCGTAGCCCTGCGACTGGAGGCCGAGCGCGAGCTGGAGTCCGGACTGGCCGGCTCCGACTATGAGTATCTTCCGCATGACTGGGGTGCTCCGTAGATCTGCTATTCGGGGGTGGCTTCGAGGGCGTGGGCGACGAGCGCGAGCAGCGACTCGATGACCGTGACCCGGTTGCGGGCATCCATGATCACCACGGGCACGTGCGGCGGGACCGTCAGGGCCTCCCGCACGTCCTCGGCCTCGTAACCGGTCGTTCCCTCGAAGTGGTTGACGGCGACGATGTACGGCAGCCCGCAGCTCTCGAAGTAGTCGAGTGCCGGGAAGCAGTCCGGCAGCCGCCTCGTGTCGGCCATCACGACGGCCCCGATGGCCCCGCGCACCAGGTCGTCCCACATGAACCAGTAGCGCTTCTGGCCGGGCGTGCCGAAGACGTAGAGCACCAGGTCGTCGTCGAGCGTGAGCCGGCCGAAGTCCATCGCCACGGTGGTGGTGACC
Organism: Streptomyces sp. NPDC043812; assembly: GCF_056436245.1. NCBI lineage: Bacteria > Bacillati > Actinomycetota > Actinomycetes > Kitasatosporales > Streptomycetaceae > Streptomyces > Streptomyces sp. NPDC043812. Next base: position 187,292 of record NZ_JBWKCY010000015.1, on the reverse strand, counting down.
TTGTCGGGCGTGGCGCCGAGGTCGTCCGTGTCCTCACTGGCCCGGGTCATCAGCGCCTCGGTCCGGAGCGGAGTGATCTCCGAGACCGAACCGACGAAGGTCGTCTTGCCGACGCCGAAGCCGCCCGCGACCACGATCTTGGTCGCGGTGGGGGCCCGGGTGGTGTCCAGCTGCCAGGCCTGCGCCTCCTCTTCCGTACCCGGGCCGGTGCCCGAGGCGGGTGACGGGGAGGTGCCGTCCATGGCTGACGTGGCCGTGTCCTGCGGGGGGTGCTGTCGGGCAACGAGCGTGTCAGAGGCGGCGGAGTCCACTCAGCACCCTTTCGAGCAGTGCGCGGTCGGGCTGGCCGGTGCCGTGACCGGTCCCGTACACGCGGATCTTTCCCTGGTCCGCGAGGTCGCTGAGGAGGACCCGGACGACGCCCAGCGGCATCTTGAGCAGCGCCGAGATCTCGGCGACGGTACGCATCCTGCGGCACAGTTCGACAATCGCCCGCAGCTCGGGCATGACACGCGAGGCGAGGGTGCCGCCGGGCAGTTCGCGGCGCTCCGCAGGTGCTTCGAGCGCGGCGACGAACGTCTCGACGAGCAGGACGTGACCGAAGCGGGTGCGGCCGCCGGTGAGGGAGTACGGGCGGACGCGGGCGGGTCGCCGCCCCTCGCCGCGCACCGGAAGTCGGGGGAACGAAGCGGCGGCTGTCATCGGGTGCTCTCCATCGATTTGCGCAGCTCGCTGCGGACTTCGGGAGTGAGTACATGTCCGGCACGGCCGACGAACAGGGCCATGTGGTAGGCGACGACGCTCATGTCGCAGTCCGGAGTGGCGTGCACACCCAGGAGGGAGCCGTCGCTGATCGACATCACGAAGACGCTGCCTTCGTCCATCGCGACCATCGTCTGCTTCACTCCGCCGCCGTTCATGAGCCCGGCCGCCCCGATCGTGAGGCTGCCGATGCCGGAGACGATGGTGGCGAGGTCGGCACTGGAGCCACGGGGGCCCTGGGGGTGCCGGGGTGCTGCCGGGGCCGTGTTCTGTGCGGGGTCGGAGGAGAGCAGCAGCAGCCCGTCGGACGAGACGACGGCGACCGAGCGGACCCCTGGCACCTCCTCCACGAGATTGCCCAACAACCACTGCAGATTACGGGCCTCGCTGCTCAGCCCGAATGTGCCGGTCGCAGTCAACTGCGTGCCTCCTCGACTGTGTCCCCCGTCTCTGTCTCCGTGCGTACGGTGAATCCGTTCTGCTGCACGGTGTCGGCGGCCTCGGCGGCCTCCGGAGTCTCGGCGAGCTCGGCGATCTCGGCCTCGGCGTCGCGTCGTCCGTCCTTCGCGCCCTGCTGGAAGCCGCCGAGCCTGCGGCGCAGGACGTCGGGGTCGATGCTCCCGGTGCGCCCGTCGGGCGCGGCAGGGGGTGCGACGGACTTGGGGGTCCGCTTGGGCAGGCCCTTGTCGGTGACCCGGTCCCACGGGACGTCACCGGCCGCCGGTGCGGGGGCCTCCGGCGCCATGGCCTCCGGGGCGGTGGCGTCCGGGGCTGTGACCTCCAGGGCGGTGGCGTCCGGGGCCGCGGGCTGCTCGGGCAGCCGCATCGCGAACGTCGCCTGGTCGATGCCGTCCGAGCCGGGCTCGCCGTCGACGGTCCGCTCATGGGTGTCCGGCTCCGCCGCGGCGGCGCGGATCGCCCGCTCGGCGGCGGCCACGAACGGGTCGGTCTCGGGGGTGGCTTCGAGGCCGGGGGTGGCGGCGGCGGTGTCCGGACGGGCCGTACCGGCGACGGAGTCGTGGACCGGAGCCGGGTCGGGCAGCAAGCCGGCGGCCGGCGGCTCCGTGCGCGCCGTGTCCGCAAACCCAGGGGCGCTCACCGGGTCCGCCGGGGCGGGCTCGACGGGCACGGCCACGGCCACGTCCACGTCCGCGGGCGGAACGTCGTCGTTCGGCGGCGCGCCGGGCTCGGCCCGATCCGCGGCCGGCAGGCTGTCCGCCTCGGCCAGGTCCGCAAGCGCCGACCGGACCACGGCACCCGCAGGAGACGCCGGTTCGGCGGCCGGGGCCGCGGGCTGCATCTCGTCCACGTCGGCCGAAGGCTCGACCGCGCCCGCAGCCGGCTCCGCGGGCGGCACCGGGGCAGCCCGGTCGGACGCGGCCACCGAGTCCACGGGCTCCGCCCCGTCACGGACATCGGCCGGGTCGGCCTGCGACGCGGGGGTGGTCGCCCGCGCGTCAGCGGGCACGTCCGCGGGCAGCACCGGGGACGTCCGGTCCACGGGATGCACGGGCTCCGCTCCGTCCGGGACCGCGGGCTCGCCCACCGCGCCCGCTGCCGCCGACTCCGTCTTCGCGCGCGGCGGCGTGCGCCTCGGGCTCGGGGGAAGGGCGTTGGAGTTCGCCTCGGCCGCCGAGCCCGGGAGGCGCAGTGTCGGGGCCGCGCCGGCCACCGTGACCTGCTGGGCCGCCGTCGCCGGCGGGCCGGCCGGGAGCAGCGCCGCCGGGACGACGACGACCGCGGTGATGCCACCCTGCTTGTGTTCGCGCAGCTGGATCCGTACGCCGTGGCGCGCCGCCAGCAGCGCGGCCACCCGCAGGCCCAGGCCCTCGGCCTCGCGGCCGGCCCGGGTCTCGTAGGTCTGGGGGTGTTCCAGCTGCTCGTTCACCTCGGTCATGCGCGCTTCGGTCATGCCGATGCCCGCGTCCTGGACGGAGAGCATCACCTCACCGCTCTCCAGCAGCCAGCCGGACATCTCGACCTGGGCGTCCGGCGGGGAGAACGAGGTGGCGTTCTCCAGCAGTTCGGCGACCAGGTGGCTGAGGTCGTCCGCGGCGAAGCCGGCGACCTGGGCATGCGGCGGCAGGGACTGGATGACGACGCGGTCATAGCGCTCGATCTCGCTGACCGCGGCGCGCAGGACGTCGACGAGCGGGACCGGGCCGACGTGGCCCTGCCCGTGTTCGGCGCCCGCGAGGACCAGGAGGTTCTCGCTGTGGCGGCGCATGACCGTGGCCATGTGGTCGAGCTTGAAGAGGGTGGCGAGCCGTTCCGGGTCCTGCTCGCGTTCCTCCAGCTTCTCGATGACGCCGAGCTGGCGCTCGACGAGACCGAGGGTGCGCAGCGAGAGGTTGACGAAGGTGTGGTGCACGGTGTGACGCAGGCGGTCGAGCTCGGTGGTGAGCGAGGCGGTGTGCTCGCGCAGTTCGGTGCGCGCCTCGGCCAGCTCCGCGCCGAGAGCCTCGCGGGAGCCGATGAGGTCTCCGCGGTCGCTGTCGAGGCTCTCGACGCGTACGCCGAGATCACGCAGCTTGCCGTGCAGGGTGTTGAGGGAACGTACGACCTGGGCGAACTCGTCGTTGCGGCCGGTGAAGCGGACCGGCTCCTCGGTCTCGGGCGCCTCCGCGAGCCGGGCGGCGCCGATGCGCAGGACGGCGAGCGGGCGGGTGAGCGTACGGGAGACGGCGGCGAGCACGCCGATGGTGACGACGAGCAGTCCGCCGAGCAGGGCGATGCGCAGTTCGAGGGCGGTGACGTCGTCGTCCCGAAGCTGTTCGAAGCGCTCGAGCCGGTCGGTGGCGAGCGCGGTCTCGGCACCGCGCATCTGCTCGATGCGGGCGGTGAGCGCGGACTCCAGTTTGCCGGGGTCGGTCTTGCGTTCGGCGGTGGAGAGCTGCGGCTGGTCGGTGAGGCGGGCGAGCTGCGTCTCGGCGGTCGCGACCTCGGGGCCGGTGACGGTCGCGGCGAGCTTGTCGCGGGCGTCGTTGTCGGCGGCCTGGTCGAAGTCGGCGAGCGCGGCGAGTTCACGAACGCGGGCCTGCTGGGCCGCGGCGCTGAGCGCGTTGCGGGTGCGGGCGTCGGTGCCGGAGTCCACACCCTCGGTCTCCACGGGCAGGCCGGTGACCGGGTCGTACGTCAGTTTGGTGGCGGGGCGGGGCACGGCGAGCGCGGCGAGGAGCAGTCCCCGCGAGGCGGAGGCCTGCTCGACGGCGAACCCGAGCGCGGCGGGCGCCCTGCCCGCTGCCGCGGCGCGCGGCGGGGTCTTCTCGGCGAGCTCGTCGGCGAGTGCCTGGAGCCGGGCGACGACAGCGGTGTATGCGCGGTGTGCCTCCATCGGCGTGCCCTTGCCGCTCAGCGCGGTGCGGCGCACGGAGGGTACGGAGGCGAGCTCGCGGCGCAGTTCGGCGTGGTCGTCGGGGACGGCGGCGCGGATCTCGTCGATCTGCCGGTCGACGCGGGCGCTGAGGGCCGCCGCGGCCTTCCGGCGGTCGGGTCCGCTCTTGTCGTCGCCGCCCGCTTCGCCGTTGCCGGCGTCGCGGCCGGCGGCGACGTACGTGGTCACGGCGTCGCGTTCATCGGAGAGCGAGTGGGCCAGGGTGACGGCTTGGCGGTCGAGCTCGGCGAGGGTCACCAACTGCTGGGACCCGTTCAGTTCCGAGGAGGTGGCGAGGATGCCGGGCGCCCCCGCGCCGATGACGACGAGGGACACGACGGCGACGCCCGCGACGAGCCGTCGGCGTACGCGCACGGGTCGGCCCGACGGAGTCACCGGATCCGGCAGAGGAGTTGCGGAGGGGTCACCGGGGACGGGGAGGGGCCGGCCGGGCTCCTGCTGGGACCGGGGGGCCGCAGTGGCCGGGGCCTCGGCCTCGCCCGCGGTTCCCGTGGTCCTGCCGCCTTTGCCCCGAGGCCGCTTCTTCTGCACCGGTGCTCGCAATCTTGCTTGACTCGTCCACCCATGAAGCAGAGATGACGACCGGTCACACGCGAGAGCCCCACCCCTGGTACGGCTTCCGACCATTCCAGTGCCTTTGGGAGGGAGGCGCGCATCGGCCGCTCCGCCACCCGAACGAGTGAACAACACTCCTGAGTTGGCGAACAACTTTCCCGAACGGCCCGACGGCCTGTCCTCGGCGCGCGGGTTGGACCTCGCGCCCACCCTTTGGCAGGATGCGCGCCCGCAGCTTCGCACAGCAGCCCATATGGGTCGAAGCAGCCCGCTGACCTGCCGGTACGAGCCAATCGGCGCTTCGTGCAGGCTTGGTGGAGGTGTGATGCAGACTGAGTTTCATGCGCATCGAACTGGCCACTGCATCCGGCTCCCCCGAACGCCCCAACGAGGACTGGGCGTCCGTCGCGCTGCCCGCGTCCGGCCAGGGCGGAACGCTCGTCGTGCTGGACGGAGTGACACCGCCCCTCGGTGACACGGGATGTGCGCACGGCGTGCCCTGGTTCACGGCGCGGCTCGGCGGAGCCCTGGTCGAACTGTCCGGTTCGCGGCGTGATCTGACACTCCGGGCCGTCCTCTCCGAGGCGATCCGGCGCACCGCGGACGCACACCGCGACACGTGTGACCTTTCTCACGTGCGCACTCCTCAGGCAACCGTGGTCCTCGCGCGCTGGGGCGGCCCCGCGGAGGAGGTGGAGTATCTGGTCCTCTCCGATTCGACGCTGCTGCTGGAGTCGGCCGACGGGTCGGTGCGCGCGGTGCTGGACGACCGGCTCGACCGGCTGCCCCGCGAGGCTTTGCGCACGCACGCCTCCGCGGACGCGCTGCGCAACGCGGAGGGCGGGTTCTTCACGGCGGCTGCCGATCCGGCGGTGGCCGCCCGTGCGGTGGCGGGAAGCGTTCCGCGTGCCGGGGTGCGTGCGGTGGCCGCACTGAGCGACGGGGCGTCGCGCTGGGTGGACATGTTCGCGGAGGGCGACTGGGTGGCGTGCGTCGAGGTGCTGCGCAAGGAGGGTGCGCAGGCGCTGATCGACCGGGTGCGGGCGCTGGAGACGGTGGCGGAGCAGCGCACGCAGGTGATCCGCTGGAAGCTGCACGACGACGCGTCGGCGGTGTTCGCCGAGCTGTGAGGCAGGACGGGCCTGCCGCCGGGGCTCTCCGCGGCCCGCGGCCCCTCAGCTCTCCGCGCGTGTGTTCAGCTGATGCAGCAGCCGGGCCAGTTCGGCGACCTCGCCGCGGTCCCAGCCGGCGAGCTTGTTCCGGTAGCGGCCGCGGCGGGCGTCGCGCACATGGCGGAACCGGGCCACCCCTTCGTCCGTGAGCCGTACGAGGGAAGCGCGACCGTCGGCGGGGTCGGGTTCGCGGCTCACCAGTCCGAGTTCCTCGAGCGCGCGCAGTTGTCTGCTCATGGTCGCCTTGCCGACCCCGAAGTACCCGGCGAGCTCGGTGGCGCGCTGCCGGCCGGCTTCCTCCAGGCGTACGAGAAGGCCGTAGGCGGCGGGTTCCAGATCGGGGTGGACCTCGCGGGCCATCTCTCCGGACGAGGCCCTCGCGCGGCGCAGAAAGACCGCCAATTCCCGTTCCAAGGCGAGGAATTCGTGGTCCACACCATTCCCCTCCCGGGAGTCGGCTTCATTTGCCGTACCGCTTTCGTGCACGTCAGCACCCCTCGCACGCTTTCCTGGTCGTGAAAGTTTCTTCCGGCGGCCGGCGTCGCCGCAGCTCCACAAGTATTTCGCAGGCGTAGACCAACGGCAGCACCCCGTGCCCCTTTCCCCGCCGCGGTCTACGTGCGTAGCGTCACTCATGGCATGTCCACACCATACGGTCCGCCACGACATGTCGACACGTCGTCAGATCCCCCCCACCGAGGTCTTCGGAGGCACGCTATGCCCGTGCACAGATCCGGAACGACGACCGGCCGTACGCGCCTCGCGGCAGCCGGCACTCTCCTCGCAGTCCTCTCCCTCCTCCTCACGCTCCCCGCGTCCGCGGATACGGCCGGCAAACCGGCCCGCGGTCTGGCCCACATGGGCATGGGCGTCATCGCCCATGACGGCCAGGGCGGCACCCCACGCGACTCCCGCGCGGTCCAGACGGAAGGCGTCGACGTCTCCAGCCATCAGGGGAACGTCAACTGGTCCGCTCTGTGGGCCAGCGGCGTCTCATGGGCCTATGTGAAGGCCACCGAGGGCACGTACTACAAGAACACCTACTTCTCACAGCAGTACAACGGCTCGTACGACATCGGCATGATCCGCGGGTCGTACCACTTCGCGACCCCGGACACCGCGACGGGCACGGCCCAGGCCGACTACTTCGTCGACAACGGCGGCGGCTGGTCCCGCGACGGGAGGACCCTGCCCGGCGCCCTGGACATCGAGTGGAACCCGTACGGCGACGCCTGCTACGGCAAGTCGCAGTCCGCGATGGTGACCTGGATCCGCGACTTCCTCAACCGCTACAAGGCGCGCACCGGACGCAACGCCGTCATCTACACCGCGACCAGCTGGTGGACGCAGTGCACCGGCAACTACAGCGGCTTCGGTGCCGCCAACCCCCTGTGGATCGCCCGGTACAACACCACGCCCGGCACACTGCCGGGCGGCTGGGCCTACCACACGATGTGGCAGTACACCTCGTCCGGGCCGATCGTCGGCGACCACGACAAGTTCAACGGCGCGTACGACCGCGTCGTGGCGCTCGCCAACGGCTGAGCCCCTCCGCGCCCTGCGCGCACGCACCCACGACCCGTCCCGTCGCCGCCCGTCGTCACGACCAGTGCGCGGGGCGGGTCAGCCCGTCCGGGAGGCGGGTGGCGGCATCGCCGCGTGCCGCGTTCACCTGCGGCTGGGTGAGGAAGATGCAGCCGGTCAGGTCCGCGCCGGACAGATCGGCGTCCCTGAGATCGGCCCCGATGAGGTCGGCAAGCCGCAGATCGGCGCCCAAGAGGTCGGCGGCGATGAGATACGTGCCGCGCAGGTTCGCCCCGCGCAGATCCGCGCCCCGCAGCCGCGCGCCCATGAGGTCCGCTCCCCTGCGGTCCTTCCGCCGGCCGCGTCCGGCCTCCCCGCGTACGAATTCGCTGGTGCGCAGCAGCAGGACGTTGACCTCCTGGCGCCGCGCGGCAACGTCGAGCTTCAGCAGGGCGTCGGGGGCGAGCCGGGTGAGCTCCTCGACGGTCTCCCGCTGCCGGCGCAGAGCGGGGTGGATCTCGCGGGCCGGGGGCAGCGCCAGCGCCTCGTCCAGATACCAGAGCAGTTCGTGCAGCTGCCGCACGACGGGGAAGACGGCGAACATCTCGGATGCGGTGCCGGGGGCCTGCCGCCAGCTGGTGCCGCCGTAGGTGACCTGCGAGACCTGCTGACCCGCGCCGAAGCAGTCGTAGACGGTGCAGCCCTGGAAGCCGCTGGTGCGCAGCCGGTCGTGGATGCCGCAGCCGAAGTCGGTCCGCAGATTGGCACAGGGCGTGCCGGCGTCCTTGTTCACGGCGAAGTCGGCGGAGGCGGCGAAGGGCAGTGCGACGCAGCACAGCCCGAAGCAGTTCGAGCAGTCGGCCTGCAGGGTGGTCATCCGTCCATTGTGCGGCAACGGCGGACGCCCGAAGTGTGGCCCTCGGGGGACGCCGAAGGGGCACGGTGATCGCCACCGGGCCCCTTCGCTGCACGGTCAGGCCGCGGCCGCCACCGGCACCTCCGCGGCGGACAGCGCGATCTCCAGCACCTGCCGGACGTCCGTCACCGGGTGGACCTCCAGCTTGTCGAGGATCTCGGCCGGGACGTCGTCCAGGTCCGCCTCGTTCCGCTTGGGGATCACGACGGTCGTGATGCCCGCCCGGTGTGCGGCGAGCAGCTTCTGCTTCACACCGCCGATCGGCAGCACCCGGCCGGTCAGGGACACCTCACCGGTCATCGCCACGTCCGTGCGCACCAGCCGCCCCGAGAGCAGCGAGGCGAGTGCCGTCGTCATCGTGACGCCCGCGCTCGGGCCGTCCTTGGGCACCGCGCCGGCCGGGAAGTGGATGTGCACACCCCGGTCCTTGAGGTCGGCGACCGGCAGCTCCAGTTCGGCGCCGTGCGAGCGCAGGAAGCTCAGCGCGATCTGCGCGGACTCCTTCATCACGTCGCCGAGCTGGCCGGTCAGTGTGAGGCCCGCCGCGCCGGTCTCCGGGTCGGCGAGCGACGCCTCGACGAACAGGACGTCGCCGCCCGCGCCGGTGACCGCGAGACCGGTGGCCACACCGGGCACCGCGGTACGGCGCTCGGCAGGGTCCTGGGCGGACTCGGGCACGTGGTGCGGTCGTCCGATCAGGTCGCGCAGCTCGGCGTCGGTGACGGTGAACGGCAGCTCCCGGTCGCCCAGTTCGTGCTGGGCCGCGACCTTGCGCAGCAGACGTGCGACGGACCGCTCCAGGTTGCGTACGCCCGCCTCACGGGTGTACTCGCCCGCCAGCTTGCGCAGCGCCGAATCGTCCAGGGTCACCTCGCCGACATCCAGCCCCGTCCGCTCCAGCTGGCGCGGCACCAGGTGGTCCCGGGCGATGACGACCTTCTCGTCCTCGGTGTAGCCGTCGAGACGGACCAGCTCCATACGGTCGAGCAGGGCTTCCGGGATGGCCTCGAGCACGTTGGCCGTGGCGAGGAAGACGACATCGCTGAGGTCGAGCTCGACCTCCAGGTAGTGGTCGCGGAAGGTGTGGTTCTGCGCCGGGTCGAGGACTTCGAGCAGCGCCGCGGCCGGGTCGCCGCGGAAGTCGGAGCCGACCTTGTCGATCTCGTCGAGCAGGACGACCGGGTTCATCGAACCGGCCTCCTTGATGGCACGGACGATCCGGCCGGGCAGCGCGCCGACGTAGGTGCGCCGGTGGCCGCGGATCTCGGCCTCGTCGCGTACGCCGCCGAGTGCCACGCGGACGAACTTCCGCCCCATTGCGTGCGCCACGGACTCACCGAGCGAGGTCTTGCCGACACCGGGCGGGCCGACGAGCGCCAGGACGGCGCCGCCGCGCCGGCCGCCGACGACGCCGAGGCCCCGGTCGGCGCGGCGCTTGCGCACCGCGAGGTATTCGGTGATGCGCTCCTTCACGTCCTGCAGGCCCGAGTGCTCGGCGTCCAGGGTCGCCTTGGCGCCCTGGATGTCGTACGCGTCCTCGGTGCGCTCGTTCCACGGCAGTTCGAGGACGGTGTCGAGCCAGGTGCGGATCCAGGAGCCTTCGGGGCTCTGGTCGCTCGAGCGCTCGAGCTTCTCGACCTCCTTGAGCGCGGCATCGCGCACCTTCTCGGGCAGGTCGGCGGCCTCGACGCGGGTGCGGTAGTCGTCGGACTCGTCGCCCTCGGACTCCCCGTTCAGTTCGCGCAGCTCCTTGCGCACGGCGTCGAGCTGACGGCGCAGCAGGAACTCGCGCTGCTGCTTGTCGACGCCCTCCTGGACGTCCTTCGCGATGGACTCGGCGACGTCCTGCTCCGCCAGGTGCTCGCGCAGCTGCTCGGTGGCGAGCTTGAGACGGGCCACCGGGTCGGTGGTCTCCAGCAGTGCGATCTTCTGGGCGGTGGTGAGGAACGGCGAGTACCCGGAATTGTCGGCGAGCTGCGAGATGCCGTCGATCTGCTGCACGCGGTCGACGACCTGCCAGGCGCCGCGCTTCTTCAGCCAGTCGGTGGCAAGGGCCTTGTACTCCTTGGCCAGTTCGGTCACCGAGCCGGGCAGGGGATCGGGAACGGTCTCCTCGACAACGGTGCCCTCGACCCACAGGGCCGCGCCGGGCCCGGTGGTCCCGGCACCGATACGGACGCGCCCCACACCGCGGATCAGCGCACCGGGGTCACCGTCCGAGAGCCGGCCGACCTGCTCGACGGTGCCCAGCACACCGGTCGCGGCGTAGGTGCCGTCGACGCGGGGAACGAAGAGCACCTTCGGCTTGTTGCCGGAGGGACGGGCGGCAGCCTGGGCGGCCTCGACCGCGGCCCGCACCTCGGTGTCGGACAGGTCGAGCGGCACGACCATGCCGGGCAGCACGACCTCGTCGTCGAGCGGCAGGACGGGCAGAGTGAGCGGTGAGTACGCCGTGGAATCGGCAGCCATGATCTCCCCTTAGGCAGTCAAGTTGAGCTGTACGGACTCAATGCACATGAGCCCCTGGATGTTCCCCTGAAGGTGTTCGCTGTCAGCGATCATCGAGATCCGGTCGGCGACGGACCGTGTGACCTGGAAGGACGTGTCGCTTGCTGCACGGGTCTGCCGTTCCCCCGGACGGACGGGCATGCTCGACGCGGAAGCGGTCGGGCCGGAGGGGCCGAGGGGACAACGGGGGACGCATGAACGGACGGATGCGGTCGGCGGCACTGATGCTCGCCTGTGTACTGGCGGCGGGCGGCTGCAGCACAGCGGGCGAATCGGTGAGCGACGCCGGGGCTCGGCCGTCGCCGGGGACGGCCGAACCGGCCACCTCGGCACCGGAGCAGCCACCGCAGCAGTCGCCGGAGCCGTCGGCTCCGCCGTCCTCGACGCAGCCGGAACCGCCTCTGCCGTCCCCGGGACACGTGCTCGTCGGGATGACCGTCACCGGCGGATTCGCCGGCGTGCACGACCGGCTCGTCGTACGCGCGGACGGCACGTACACCATGACGCGGCGCACCGGGAAGCAGCAGTCCGGGCGGATGACCCCCGGCGAACTCTCCACGCTGACGAGGGCGCTCGACGACGCGCGGTTCGCGCAGCTGCCGAGCATCGTGGTCGGCGCGCCCGTCGCCGACGGCTTCCAGTACCGGATCACCCACAATGGCCACACCGTCACCACCGACGACGGCGCGGAGGCGCTCAAGGACGTCATCGCCGCCATGCCCGCCCGCTGACGGGTTCCGAGCGTACGAAACCGCCGCAGACCGGACCCGTCCACGGCGCCGGTCCGTAGCCCCAGCCGTGAGGTGAACCGGACGCCCGCCCCCGGGCGATAGAGAGAACGTGAGACTGATGCGCCCCTCGGGGGGAGACCGGGACGACGACGCGGCGTTGCTGCGCGCGGTCGCCCGCGGCGACACGGAAGCGCTCGGGGTGTTCCACGACCGGCACGCAGGCTGGCTGCACACCCGTCTTTCGCGGCGCTGCGCCGATCCGGAGACCGTACGGGAAGTACTGCAGGACACCTTCGTGACGGTCTGGCGCTCCGCGGGCTCGCACCGCGGTGGCGGCGACGCCGGCGGCTGGCTGTGGGTGATCGCCGCGCGGCGCCTGGTCGATGCCCAGCGGGTCAGGGCCCGGCAGGAGCGCCTGGTCCACGCACCGGCCGAGCCCGTGCCGTCCGCCGAGGAGCGCGTGCTCGCCGGGCTGGAGTACGGGGACGTCGGCACTGCCCTGGAGCGGATCTCGCCCGAACTGCGCGAGGTGCTGCGGGCGACGGTCGTCGACGGGCTGACCACGCGGGAGGCGTCGCGGCTGCTCGGCATACCCGAGGGAACGGTCAAGACCCGCGCGCTGCGGGCCCGTCGCGAACTGCGGGCGGCACTGGAAGTCCCCTCACGCCCGCAGGGCGTGGGGCGAGGGCCTGCGTGGGGAGGCACGGCGTGAACACGTGGCACGTCACGGATGAACTCGCGGCCGGGTACGCCTCGGGCGCCGTCCCCGAACCGGACGCCTGGTCGCTGGAGAAGCACGTCGAGTCGTGCACACCCTGTGCGTCGAGAGTCTCGGCAGCCGTCCGCGCCGGTGCGGCGGGCCCGCTGCTCGCCGAGCTGCGGGCGGACGCCCTGGTGACCGCCGCGGCCGCACCGGCCCGCGGACCGGTGCTCTCGCGCCTGCGGGCACGCCGCACCGCGGCCGGACCCGGCCGGATCAGGCGTGCCGCAACGGCCGCCCGGTTCGCCTGGGCGGTCGGCCCGGGGCTGCACCGGGCCTGGGTCCTGGCGCTGCTGCTCGTCGGGGCGGGGGCGCTGGGCCTCGGACACGGCGCCGGGTTCGACGGGACCCGGCCCCTGCTGCTGCTCGTCGCGCCCCTGCTTCCCCTCGCGGGCGTCGGGCTGTCGTACGGACGGCATTGCGACCCGGTCCACGAGATCGCCGCTTCCACCCCGTCCGGCGGGCTGCGGCTGCTGCTGACGCGCACGGCCGCCGTGCTCGCGGTGTGCGTCCCGCTGCTCACGGCGGTCGGTGCGCTGCTGCCGGCGGGCACAGGTGGGCCGGGGGCCGCGGCCTGGCTGCTGCCGGGTCTCGCCCTCACCCTCGCGGCGCTGGCCCTCGGTTCGTACATCGGCTGCCGGACGGCTTCGGGTGCGCTGGCGCTCGGCTGGCTGGCCGTGGTCGTCGGGCCCGTGGTGGCGGCGATGCCCGCGGAGGTGGCCGGCCAACTCGCCCGGTACGTCGGCGGGCCGGCCACCCAGGGCGCCTGGGGCGCCGCGGCCGTGCTGTGCGCGGGGCTGCTCGCCGTTCGCCGTTCCTCGTACGACCACTTGGAGAAGATGTGAGCACCGGTACGGCGCGGGTCACCGGTCTGACGGTCCGGCACCGCAGAACGATCGCGCTCGACTCCGTCGACCTGTCGTTCGACGTCGGGGTGCACGGCCTTCTCGGCCCGAACGGCGCAGGGAAGACGTCCCTGATCAGGGTCCTGGCGACGGTCGCCGAACCGAGCGGCGGCCGGGTGGAACTGCTCGGCCACGACGTGTCCGGCCACCGCGAGCGGGCGGAGGCCCGGCGCAAACTGGGCTACCTGCCGCAGGAATTCGGCTACTACCCCGGATTCACGGTGCGCGAGTTCGTGGCGTACGTCGCGTGGCTGAAGGAGATGCCGGGCGGCGCCGTCCCGGCCGCGGTGGAGGCCGCGGTCGAGCGCGTCGGGCTGGGTGACCGGATCGACGCGAAGATCAGGACGCTGTCGGGCGGCATGGTGCGCCGCGTCGGCATCGCGCAGGCGATCGTGAACGAGCCGCGGCTGCTGCTCCTCGACGAGCCGACGGCCGGTCTCGATCCGGAGCAGCGTGTCGAGTTCAGAGCACTGCTGCGGGAGTTGGGTGCCGCTTCCACCGTGATCGTCTCCACGCATCTGGTGGAGGACGTGGCGGCGGCCTGCTCGGCGGTGACCCTGATCGAATCGGGCACGCTCGCATTCCGCGGCTCCACCGGGGAACTGACCGCGCTCGGCAAGGACTCCGCACACGACGAGGGCGGTGCGGTCACGCTCATCGAACGCGGTTACACGGCGGCGCTCCGCACCCATCGGGCCGGGCGAGCGGTCGCGAAGGCGGCACGATGACCACGACCGCCGCGCCCGCGCCCGCGGTCCCCGCCGACCGCCCCGCCCCGCATCCGCTGCGCAGTGAACTGCTGCGCGGCTTCGCCCCCTGGGCCGGTCTTGCCGTCGCCGCGACGCTGGCGATCGCTGTCGGCACCAAGTCTGCTCAGTGGCAGGGAAGTTGGGGGGAGACGCAGACCCAGCTGCACACCGCGGGCGCCTTGCTGGGCGGGCCGCTCGCGGGCGCCGCGGGCTGTTGGCACGGCGGCAGGGAGCGAAGGCGGCGTACGGACGAGCTGCGCGCGACCGCCGCGCGGGGCCCACTGGCGCAGCTCCTCACGGCGTCGCTGCCGCTGGCCGCATGGGTGGCTGCCGGTTACTCGGTCGTCGCGGCGGGGGCACTGGCCGCCACCTGGCCGTACACCTCGGCCGCTCGCCCGCTGATCGCCCCGGTCGTGGCCGACGCCGCGTTCCTGATGGCCATGTCGCTGCTGGGCCACGTCGTCGGGCGGCTGGTCGCCTGGCGGGTGGCGGCTCCGGCGCTCGCCGTCTGTGGATATCTGGCCCTGGCCGTCCCGGCCTACGCGCAGGGCCCGGCCCGTCATCTCAGCCCGGCGGCCGCCGATATGACGGCCGACATGCTCCCTGTGTGGTGGCAACCCGTCGCCGCGATCGTCTGGACGGGCGGTCTCGCGGCTGCCGCGGTCCTCGTCTACGCCGCGCGGCGCCGGTACACGGCACTGCTGCCCCTTGCGGCCGCGGCTGCCTCCGCCGTTCTCATCGTCCAGACCGGTGACGGCATGTGGCGCGACCACCCCTTGTCGCGGCGTCAGGTGTGCGACACCTCGGTACGTCCCGCGATCTGCGTGAACGCCCTCCACCCCGGGCTGCTCCCCGAGGTCAAGGTCGCCCTGTCCGGCGTCACCGGCCGGCTCGAAGGGGTCGGGAATCTGCCGGTCCGGTACGAGGACCTGCTCCGGGAGCCGAAGCCGGACGAGGCACAGCTGCCCGTGCTGACCCCGTTGGGCTGGACGGTGGTCCGCGGTGAACTGACCGATCAGGAGCAGTACGCGTGGGAGGCCGCGGCGGCACTCGTCGGACGCGGGGCCTGCGACGTCCCTCTCACGGACGAGCGCGTGATCCGTGCGGACACGGCGGTGATCGAATGGCTCGCGCCGAACCGCCTCCGGGAGCGGATGGACCGCGACAGTCTCCGGTGGGCCCGCGAGCGCGGTGACGAGAGGCAGATCGCCTCGATCGAGGCGGATCTGGCCGCCCGTACCCGCCTGGGCGGCATGCCCGACGACGTGCGCCGCGCCTGGCTGACGCGCTGGTTCGCGACCGCACGCAGCTGCGATCCGAAGGACGTGCCCGTCCTGTGAACCCACCGGTGAACCCGCTCAGCGGTCCCCTGCTGCTCGCCCGTGCGCGAGCCGTCCCACCCGTCGTGTTGTCACTGACCGCCGTCGCGCTGCTGGCGGTCTGGTCGGCGCACGGTCTGACCGCGTATCTCGACCCCCAGCGCCGCGTCCCGGTGGTCGCCCTCGCTCCGCTGCTCGCCGCGGCCGTGATCGGTACCGGGTTCCACACGTCCATGGACGAGCTGGAACGCACGGCCGTGCGTCCCTGGTGGCCGCGGCGGCTGGCGCAGGCCCTGGGACTCACCGCGACAGCAGCGGCGCTGCTGGCGCCGGCGGTGCTCGGCCATGCCGACACGTTCGGTGCCCCCGCCATGGTGCGCAACACCCTCGGCACGGTGGGCATCACGGCGGCCGCGGCCGTGCTGATCGGCGCGCGCCTGAGCTGGCTGCCGGCATTCGCGTATCTCAGCACCGTGTATCTGGGCGCACCGCGCGCGTACGGGGGCACGGCGCAGATCTGGGCCTGGCCGATGCAGCCGGGCCCGCAGCCCGGGGCGTGGGTGAGTGCCGCCGCCCTGTTCCTCGGGGGCACCGGTCTGTACGCCTGGCGCGGTCCACGCCGCGAGGGGTGACCGCGACCGGAGGCACGGCCGCCACGAGGGGAGCGGCCGTGCCCGGGGCCTGTCCGGCCGATCAGGCTTGATCGGCCGGACGGGCCGGACAGGCGGGCAGGGCGGGCGGACAGGCCGGCAGGCACCGGGAGCCGGTGCGGGCCACCGGCTCCCGCCTGCATATCGGTTTGTCCCGTACGGGGCCGCCCGGACAAGATGGGCACGTCCGCCTCACCCGCGCGCCGCCCGGAGGTCACCTCCCATGCCGTTCCCCGACAGCGATGCCCCCGTCACCCTCGACCGGCGTGAGGGTTCTCACGGGGAGGTCGTCCTGCGGCGGCGCGGCGAGGGCGACGCGGCGGTGCACGAGATCATCGTCAACGGGTGCTTCCTGATGGACACCTCGGACGGCCGCTCGGAGCGGCTGCTGATCGACGCCGCGTACGACGCGATAGCGACGGGCAACGCCGCGCCGAGCATCCTCATCGGCGGTCTCGGTGTCGGTTTCTCCCTCGCCCGGGCCGCGGCCCGTCCCGGCTGGCGTCACATCGTCGTCGTCGAACGCGAGCAGGCGATCATCGACTGGCACAGGTCGGGGCCGCTGGCGGCGATCTCCGGCGAGGCGCTCGCCGACCCGCGCTGCGTGATCCTGCACACGGACCTCGTGGCGTATCTGAGCAGCGCCGACGACCACTTCGACGCCCTGTGTCTGGACATCGACAACGGGCCGGACTGGACCGTCACCGAGGACAACGGCGACCTCTACTCCCCCGCCGGACTCGCCGCCTGTCAGCGGGTGTTGAAACCGGGCGGGGTGCTCGCCGTCTGGTCCGCACAGCCGTCGTCGGTCTTCGAGGATGCGTTGCGGAATGCCGGATTCAGCGGGGTAAGAACCGAAGAGATCCACCTTGCCCGAGGCGTACCGGACGTGGTCCACCTCGCACTTCGTCCTGCGTAGCCGGGACGCCTTCGATGCCCTTACGCTGCTGGGACACACACGGGATCTACCTCGATCCGGATCCACGTGCAGCTCGCAGTGAAACAGGTACAGGGGCGGGGCGATGGAGCAGACACACACCACGCACAACGGCGTCGCGGCTACGCCAGGAGCCCAGCGCCGGGTGCTGGTCGTCGAGGACGACGCCACGATCGTCGACGCCATCGCGGCGCGGCTGCGGGCCGAGGGCTTCCTGGTCCAGACGGCCCTCGACGGACCGGCCGCCGTGGACGCGGCGGAGGCGTGGCAGCCCGATCTGATGGTGCTCGACGTGATGCTGCCGGGCTTCGACGGTCTGGAGGTCTGCCGTCGGGTGCAGGCGCAGCGGCCGGTTCCGGTGCTGATGCTCACGGCCCGTGACGACGAGACGGACATGCTGGTCGGTCTCGGTGTCGGCGCGGACGACTACATGACCAAGCCGTTCTCGATGCGCGAGCTCGCCGCCAGGGTGCATGTGCTGCTGCGCCGGGTGGAGCGCGCCGCGCTCGCCGCCGTGACGCCGCGCAGCGGCATCCTGCGGCTGGGCGAACTGGAGATCGACCACGCGCAGCGCCGGGTACGGGTACGGGCCGAGGACGTACATCTGACGCCCACCGAATTCGATCTGCTGGTGTGCCTGGCGAACACCCCGCGTGCGGTCCTCTCCCGTGAGCAGCTGCTCGCAGAGGTCTGGGACTGGGCGGACGCCTCCGGCACCCGCACCGTCGACAGCCACATCAAGGCGCTGCGCCGGAAGATCGGTGCAGAGCGGATCCGTACCGTGCACGGCGTCGGCTACGCGTTGGAGACGCCGGCACCATGAGCCGGCGTCCCCGCGGCCGGCTGCGGAAACGACTGGGCATCGGTTCCCTCACGATCTCGATCAAGACGAAGCTGAGCACGCTCGTCGTCGTCTCGGTCCTGATCACGACCGGTCTGATGCTGATGGCGTTCCACAGCAAGACCGAGGTGCGCTTCATCACGGTCTTCACGATCATCGCGACGCTGCTGATCACCCAGTTCGTGGCGCACGGTCTGACCGCACCGCTGGACGAGATGAACACGGTCGCCAAGGGCATATCGCACGGCGACTACACGCGCCGCGTACGCGGCGCCGACCGCCGCGACGAACTCGGCGACCTGGCCTCCACCATCAATCGCATGGCCGACGACCTGGAGGCCGTGGACCAGAACCGCAAGGAACTGGTCGCCAACGTCTCGCACGAGCTGCGCACCCCGATCGCCGCGCTGCGCGCCGTGCTGGAGAACGTCGTCGACGGAGTCTCCGCCGCCGATCCGGAGACGATGCGCACGGCGCTGAAGCAGACCGAGCGGCTCGGCCGGCTGGTCGAGACGCTGCTGGACCTGTCCCGCCTGGACAACGGCGTGCTGCCGCTGCGGGCCCGCCGTTTCGAGGTGTGGCCGTATCTGTCGGGTGTGCTGAAGGAGGCCAACCTGGCGTCCGCCCAGCGCGGCCTGGCCTCGGGCTCCGGCCACCACACCCGCACCGACGTCCATCTGCACCTGGATGTCTCGCCGCCGGAGCTGACCGCGCACGCGGACGCCGAGCGGCTGCACCAGGTGGTGGCGAATCTCATCGACAACGCGGTGAAGCACTCGCCGCCGCATGGCCGGGTGACCGTGCGGGCCCGGCGCGGCTTCGGCCGAGAGTCGCTGGACCTGGAGGTGCTCGACGAGGGTCCGGGCATTCCGGAGCAGGAGCGGCACCGGGTCTTCGAGCGTTTCAACCGCGGCCAGGTCGCCTCGCCGCACGGTCCGGGCAGCGACGGTGGTACGGGGCTGGGGCTGGCGATCGCGCGCTGGGCGGTGGACCTGCACGGTGGCCGTATCGGTGTGGCCGAATCCGCACGCGGCTGCCGGATCCGGGTCACCCTTCCGGGCATCCCGGCGCAACGAGGTTGACGTAGGGTTCGAACCGGAAGCCGCCGTTCACCGTGCAATCGGTCAGAACGCGGAAAAGGCTGCAGGCCGGCGGGCCACAGCCGCGGCTCCGGCGTACCCTCACACAACCGGAACCCGACTTGTTTCCCGCCATTTACATCGCCGAAACCCGCCTTTCGGTGTGACTTGCGCGACGATGACCCGCCCGGCCTGCACCTCCCGGCCAGGGAGGCGTAGCCTTTATTTCCGCTGTCCATCACCTTGCGAAGCGGAAGAGGGCGGTTCTCGCCGTGTCGTCTCAGTCCCCCAGTAACTCGAGTCTCTCGACCGACCAAGGCGGGCAGGGTCAGAACCCTGCCGCCGCGTTCGGAGCCAACGAATGGCTCGTCGACGAGATCTACCAGCAGTACCTCCAGGACCCGAATTCGGTCGACCGCGCCTGGTGGGACTTCTTCGCCGACTACAAGCCGGGAGCAGCCGGCACGGCGGACAAGCCCGCGGCCGGTGCCGCAGCCGCGGGGGCTGCGGTGACCGCCGCCGCCCCGGCTCAGCCCGCCGCCCCCACCGCACCCGCGCAGGCCGCCCCGTCGGCCCCGGCTCCGGCCGCACCGGCCGCGCCCGCGGCCCGGGCGCCTGCCGCCCCGGCGAAGCCCGCGGCCACGCAGCCGGCGGCCGCCAAGCCCGCACCGGCCAAGCCGGCCGCCGGCGCCGAGGCTCCCGGCGGCCCCGAGTTCGTGACGCTGCGCGGCCCCGCCGCCGCGGTCGCGAAGAACATGAACGCCTCGCTGGAGCTGCCCACGGCCACGTCCGTGCGCGCCGTCCCGGTGAAGCTGCTCTTCGACAACCGCATCGTCATCAACAACCACCTCAAGCGCGCCCGTGGCGGGAAGATCTCCTTCACGCACCTCATCGGGTACGCGATGGTGCAGGCCATCAAGGCCATGCCGTCGATGAACCACTCCTTCGCGGAGAAGGACGGCAAGCCGACGCTCGTCAAGCCGGAGCACGTCAACTTCGGTCTGGCCATCGACCTGGTGAAGCCGAACGGCGACCGCCAGCTGGTCGTCGCGGGCATCAAGAAGGCCGAGACGCTCAACTTCTTCGAGTTCTGGCAGGCGTACGAGGACATCGTCCGCCGCGCCCGCAACAACAAGCTGACGATGGACGACTTCACCGGCGTCACCGTCTCGCTGACCAACCCCGGTGGCCTCGGCACCGTGCACTCCGTGCCGCGTCTGATGCCCGGACAGTCGGTCATCATGGGCGTCGGATCCATGGACTACCCGGCCGAGTTCCAGGGCACGTCGCAGGACACCCTGAACAAGCTGGGCATCTCCAAGGTGATGACCCTCACCTCGACGTACGACCACCGGGTCATCCAGGGCGCCGCGTCCGGCGAGTTCCTACGGATCGTCGCCAACTTCCTCCTCGGCGAGGAGAACTTCTACGACGAGATCTTCGAGTCGCTGCGCATCCCCTACGAGCCGGTCCGCTGGCTCAAGGACATCGACGCCTCGCACGACGACGACGTCACCAAGGCCGCGCGGGTCTTCGAGCTGATCCACTCCTACCGGGTCCGCGGCCACGTCATGGCCGACACCGACCCGCTGGAGTACCGCCAGCGCAAGCACCCCGACCTGGACATCACCGAACACGGCCTCACGCTCTGGGACCTGGAGCGCGAGTTCGCCGTCGGCGGCTTCGCCGGCAAGTCGATGATGAAGCTGCGCGACATCCTCGGCGTGCTGCGTGAGTCGTACTGCCGCACCACCGGCATCGAGTTCATGCACATCCAGGACCCGAAGCAGCGCAAGTGGCTGCAGGACCGGGTCGAGCGCGCGACCACCAAGCCGGAGCGCGAGGAGCAGCTGCGCATCCTGCGCCGTCTGAACGCGGCCGAGGCGTTCGAGACCTTCCTGCAGACCAAGTACGTCGGCCAGAAGCGCTTCTCGCTGGAGGGCGGCGAGTCCGTCATCCCGCTGCTCGACGCGGTCATCGACTCGGCCGCCGAGTCGCGCCTGGACGAGGTCGTCATCGGCATGGCCCACCGCGGCCGGCTGAACGTGCTGGCGAACATCGTCGGCAAGTCGTACGCGCAGATCTTCCGTGAGTTCGAGGGCAACCTCGACCCGAAGTCGATGCACGGCTCCGGCGACGTGAAGTACCACCTGGGCGCCGAGGGCACGTTCACCGGACTGGACGGCGAGCAGATCAAGGTCTCGCTGGTCGCCAACCCCTCCCACCTGGAGGCGGTCGACCCGGTCCTGGAGGGCGTCTCCCGCGCCAAGCAGGACGTCATCAACAAGGGCGGCACGGACTTCACCGTCCTGCCGGTCGCCCTGCACGGTGACGCGGCCTTCGCCGGCCAGGGTGTCGTCGCCGAGACGCTGAACATGTCGCAGCTGCGCGGCTACCGCACCGGCGGCACGGTCCACGTCGTCATCAACAACCAGGTCGGCTTCACCGCCGCCCCGGAGTCGTCACGTTCGTCGATGTACGCCACCGACGTGGCCCGCATGATCGAGGCGCCGATCTTCCACGTGAACGGCGACGACCCGGAGGCCGTGGTCCGCGTCGCGCGGCTCGCCTTCGAGTTCCGCCAGGCGTTCAACAAGGACGTCGTGATCGACCTCATCTGCTACCGCCGCCGCGGTCACAACGAGGGCGACAACCCGCAGTTCACCAACCCGCAGATGTACAACCTGATCGACAAGAAGCGCTCGGTGCGCAAGCTGTACACCGAATCGCTGATCGGTCGTGGCGACATCACGCTGGAAGAGGCCGAGCAGGCGCTCCAGGACTTCCAGGGCCAGCTGGAGAAGGTCTTCGCGGAGGTCCGCGAGGCGACCAGCAACCCGGCCCCGGCGCATGTCCCGGACGTCGAGGCCGAGTTCCCGGTGGCGGTCGGCACGGCGGTCTCCCAGGAGGTCGTCAAGCGGATCGCCGAGTCGCAGGTCAACATCCCGGACCACATCAAGGTGCACCCGCGTCTGATGCCGCAGATGCAGCGCCGCGCGGCGTCCGTCGAGGACGGCACGATCGACTGGGGCATGGGCGAGACGCTCGCCATCGGCTCGCTGCTGATGGAGGGCACCCCGGTCCGGCTGTCCGGCCAGGACACCCGCCGCGGCACGTTCGGCCAGCGCCACGCGGTGCTGGTGGACCAGGAGACCGGCGAGGACTACACCCCACTGCTCTACCTGACGGAGGACCAGGCCCGCTACAACGTGTACGACTCGCTGCTCAGCGAGTACGCCGCGATGGGCTTCGAGTACGGCTACTCGCTGGCCCGCCCGGACGCGCTGGTCATGTGGGAGGCCCAGTTCGGTGACTTCGTCAACGGCGCGCAGACCGTCGTCGACGAGTTCATCTCCTCCGCCGAGCAGAAGTGGGGCCAGCACTCCGGCGTCACGCTGCTGCTGCCGCACGGCTACGAGGGCCAGGGCCCGGACCACAGCTCCGCACGCCCCGAGCGCTTCCTGCAGATGTGCGCGCAGGACAACATGACGGTCGCGATGCCGACCCTGCCGTCGAACTACTTCCACCTGCTGCGCTGGCAGGTCCACAACCCGCACCACAAGCCGCTCATCGTCTTCACGCCGAAGTCGATGCTGCGTCTGAAGGCCGCGGCGTCGAAGGCGGAGGAGTTCACCACCGGCGGCTTCCGTCCGGTGATCGGCGACGAGTCGGTCGACCCCGCCGCGGTGCGCAAGGTCGTCTTCACGTCCGGCAAGTTCTACTACGACCTCGACGCCGAGCGTAAGAAGCGCGGCTCGACGGACACGGCGATCATCCGCCTCGAGCGTCTGTACCCGCTGCCGGGTGCGGAGCTGCAGGCCGAGATCGCCAAGTTCCCGAACGCCGAGAAGTACCTGTGGGCCCAGGAGGAGCCGGCGAACCAGGGTGCCTGGCCGTTCATCGCGCTCAACCTGATCGACCACCTGGACCTGGCCGTCGGCGCGGACATCCCGCACGGCGAGCGTCTGCGCCGCATCTCGCGGCCGCACGGCTCGTCGCCGGCGGTGGGCTCGAAGAAGCGCCACGAGCAGGAGCAGGAGCAGCTGGTCAACGAGGTCTTCGACGCCTGACCCCGAACGACCGCGAGGGCCCGGCATCCCGAGAGGGATGCCGGGCCCTCGGCGTTCGTGGGGCTCAGCCCAGATACGCCTCGAAGTCCCAGTACGGGCGGTTCCGCTGCCGGGCCGACAGCGTGTGCGGATGCTGCGCCCCCAGCGTGCGGGTGAGCGCGAGCAGGGCGTCCTCCTCCAGCTTTCCGGCCTCCTCCCGCTCCCGCAGCCCGCGAAGGTCGGCGGCGAGCGCGACCTGGCAGGAGAGCGTGAGGGGATGCTGGTCGCCCAGGGCATGCCGGGTGCGTCGCAGGGTCTCACGGCTGAGCTCCGCCGCTTCCTCGGTACGGCCGTTGAGGTTGCGGGCGCCGGCAGCGTTGAGCGCACAGCCCAGCACCCACGGGTGGTCGGGACCGAGCGTGGCTGTCAGCCCCGCGAGCGATGCCTCGAACATGGCCATCGCCTCGGCCCGTTCGCCGCACGCCTGCATGACGAGTCCGGTGTTGGCGAGCATGCCGGTCGCCACCGGGTGCGCCGGGCCGAGCAGTGACCGGTACCCGGACTCGGCCTCGGCGATCAGCTCGCGGGCGTGGTTGAGGTCCCCGTGCTCCCGCAGGTAGTTGCCGTAGTCGGTGACGAATGCCAGCGTGCGGTAGTGGGCTCGGCCGTGCACCTGCTCCATCTGTTCGAGCAGGCTGGCCATCATCGCGCCGATGTCCTGCGAGGAGCCGCCCTCGCGCCGGCGGCACTGGGTCAGCTGGGCGCGGGCGGACAGGGTCTGCGGATGCTGCGGCCCGAGCACCTGTACATGGAGCCGCAGGACGGACTCCTGGCGGGCGAGGGCGTCGCGGTAGCGGCCGAGCAGACGCAGGTCGTGGGAGCAGGCGCTGCCGGAGTTGAGGGTGGTGATGTGGCGTGCCCGCAGCACGCTCTCCCGCCGGGCCAGGGTTTCCGTGTCGAGGTCGTACGCGTCACGGTAGCGGCCGAGGAGTCTGAGGCAGACACCGAGGTTGTGGCGTGCGAGGAGAGTCGCGAAATCGTCGGCGCCGAGCAGCTCCTCGGTCCCTTCGAGGACGGCCTCCTGAAGCGCGTGCGCTTCCTTGTACTGCCCGAGGTGGCGGAATCCGGCCGCCAGTGCGCCGCTGCTGTTGAGTTCGCCCACCTGGTTCCGCGGTGAGGCTGCGCGCAGCTTCTCGCGCAGGGAGTGGTCGAGTTCGTAAGCGGTGCGGAAGCGGCCGCTGGCGCGCAGGATGTTGCTCTCCTGCGTGGTCAGGTCGAGCATCGGCTGGGCCAGCGGGTCCATGAAGCCGGACCAGCTCGTGCGGATGCGCTCGGCGAGGCGCGTTCCTGCTTTGAACTCGCCGCTGCGGAAGCAGTAGCGAAGGCAGTTCAGCACGGCTTCCTGGATGCGCGGGCCGGTGCTGGTGAGGGCGCCGGACGGTTCGAGGTGCGGCAGCAGTTCCGCGTAACGGGGCCAGTGCCTGCTGTCCATCGGGTTGCCCGGGTCGGCCTCCGCGAGCAGGGTCCGCACGGCCTTCCGGTGCATGCCGCTGTTCTCGTCCCGGGTCAGCTTGGAGACGATGTCGTGGACGAGCCGGTGCATGTGCACCGACTCCTGATGCGGTCCCATGTCCGCGTTGGCCGGCCCGCGCGTGTCCCGGGTGAGGACCGAGTAGTTGACCAGTGTGTCCAGCGCCCTGGTCCATGCGGGCAGGTCGGTGGCCATCCACCGCAGGTCCTCGGGCAGATCGGCGTGCGGATAGGCACGGATCAGGCCGAGGGGGATCCTGCCGGGCGCGAACGACGTGCACAGGCTGAGCACTTCGACGGCCTGGGGCTGGGCGCGGCGCAGCCGGTTGATCAGTATCGACCAGGAGGTCAGGGAGGACGTCGGGAATCCGTCACCGGCCGCGGGCTCGTCGATGGTGGACAGCCGGCGCTCCCGCACCATGCGGAGATACTCGGGCACCTCCATCCCGGACTCGCCCAGCCAGGCGGCCGCCTGGACCAGCGGCAGGGGTACGTCGCCGAACTCCGCGGCCACCTCGTCGGCCTGCTCCGCCGTCACATGCGGCGCGCGGCGCATCAGGTACCCGGTCGATTCGGCGCGGTCGAAGCTGGGCACCTCGACGACGTCGGTGTGTTCGCCCCAGCCGCGGTTGCGGGAGGTGATCAGGACATGGCCCGCCCCTTGGGGCAGCAGGACGTTCGCACCGTCCGTGTCGTCCCAGCCGTCGAAGATGACGAGCCAGCGGGAGTGCGGCTCGCCCCGGCGCAGCGCGTCGCGAACGGCACGGATGCGTTCGCCGGGTTCGTTACCGCTGCGCAGGCCGAGCTCGACGGCCAGTTCGCCCAGTCTGTCGCGCTGGATGTTGCGGTCGTCGGAGTTGACCCACCACACGACGTCGTAGTCGGGGCTGAAGCGGTTGGCGTACTCGGCGGCGATCTGGGTCTTGCCGATGCCGGACATGCCGAGCAGGGTGCAGGCGGCGTTGCCGCGTTCGGCGTCGGTCAGGCGCTGATGCAGTTCGGTGAGCAGATCGTCCCGACCCGTGAAGCGGGGGTTGCGGCGTGGGACCTCGCCCCAGATCTCCGGAGGCGTGTCCGGGTAGCGGGATCCCACGGACTGCGCGGGGCGGCGGGCGGCGGTTCGCCGGGGTTCGAGCCCGAGGCGGATCAGCAGGCGGTCCTCCGCCTCCTCCTCCCCCAGCCCCCACAGGTTCGCCGGTTCGAGAACGGCGGTGGCCGGCAGCAGGGACCGGTTGGTCAGGTTCACCGCGGCGAAGCGCTCGGCATGGGCGGCGACGAAGCCGCGCAGGACGCTGTTCCATTCGTCGGCGGGCCGTGGTCCCAGCTCGAAGAACCAGTCGTTGAGCACGAGGAGCACGCGTCCCCTGGCGAGCAGCAGGTCTCCCAGCGAGTCCTCGAGGGGGACGTCGCGCGGCGGGTCCCAGCGCTGCAGCGTCGCCCTGTGGCCGTGGTTCTCCAGGCGCTGCGCGATCCAGGCGGCCCAGGGCCGGTGGTAGCCGGGGAAGACCACCAGAAAGTGCTCGGGCTCCGCAGTGCCTCCGCCCGACCGCCGTTGTTCCACCATCCGCACGTCTCCCTATTCGTCACACTCGGGCGCACACAGCGCAACCGGCAGTCTGCACAGTGTCACCCAAGGATCCGGACCGCATTGCCGAGACGCGCATGGTGCCTTCCCATTTCCTCCGTGAACTCCCTGCCCTCGATGGTCAGTTCATCGGATTCGAGCAGAAGGGACAAGGCTTCTCCGACCTGTTCGCGGTACGTGTCGAACTGCGCTGCCGCGCGCTGCCGCCACGGCCGTGGCAGACCTGGTCCGGCGACGGCCCGTCGCCAGAGATCCGTGAGGGCGAGATGGGCGTAGGCGCCTTGGAGGATGCCGGGGATCGGGCGCGGATCGGGGCGCCATCCGACACGGTGCCGCGCTCCGTCCCCGGCCCGGTGCAACGGCACCCGTTCGTGGAGTGCGGCGAGCTTCGTGTGGTGCGTCTCGTGGACGAGTATTTCGGCCATCTCCTGCGGACCGTCGGGCAGCGACGTCAGCACCGCCCCGGGCGCGGCGCGCAGCGTGGCGCTCATCGCCGCCTCGCCTGGATCGCCCGGCGCGATGGGTACCACCGTGCGCAGGAGGGCGTTGATCTCGGCCTTTCGGCCCGGGTCGGTCGCGGCCAGCAACCGGTGGGCGCCGGACCAGCACTGCGCCCAGGCACGGTGGTCGGCGGGCCGGTGCCCGGCCGCACGGCGCGCGGCGGCACCGACGCCGCTGCGGGGAACCCGGTAGGGGTCGAGGTCGTCCAGTGCCGTGGTGCCACCTTGCAGTGTCCGTACGCCCTTCCAGCCGGGCCCGGCTGCCGTCGGCCCGCGACCGCCGGCGCGAGCCGCCGGGAACAGCACGGCGCCGGTGCGCCAGCCCGCACCGGCGAGGAGCAGCAGCCCTGCGCGACCGTGCACTCGGGCGCTGCCGCCCGGGCAGCTCAGCACACCGAGTCCGGGAAGGGTGAGCAGGCCGGTGGGTGCCTGGAGGGTGGTGGCGAACCGGCACCCGGCGCGTAGGGCGGCTGCCGCCGCGATGCCTCCGAGATGGGTGAGATGCCGGTCGAACTCGGCACCCTCGGGGGCGGCGAGCACCTCGGCCAGCCAGGCGCCGGTCAACGGGTAGTCGATCACGTCACGGACGGCGCCGGGAGCGGACTGCTCGGCCCGCTCCAGCAGTTCCCAGTCGTGATCGAAGCGGGCCACGACGGAGGGATCCAGCCGTGCGCGCTGCCGGTCCACGCGGGCCAGCAGCGACTTGAGCAGGAGAAGCCGACGGGCGTGCAGCCCGGCACGCAGTGCATCTGTCCCCGAGGGGGCGGGGCGGGTCCTGGCCAGTGCCGCGAAGACGTCGGACGGTACCGGGGCAAGCCTCATCCTGCCCGTTCCCCGTCCGGTACGGCATCCCGCGGGGCCTCGCCGCATCCGGCCTGAATCATTCGCTTCCGCGGCGACTTCACACCGCGCCACCCTCGCCGGAATACCAGGACTCGGCCAATTCCGAACTGCTGCGGAGCACATGGTCGACCGCCTCGGCCAGCTCCGGATCCTCCATGGCACGCAGTGTCCGCAGGTCGACGTCGGTGAGGTCGGGCAAGAGCGGGGTCCGTCCGGAACCGGACACCCACATACTCTGCTCCACCACCATCGGCTCCTCTCCCACCATGACCGTCCCGTACGGCCGCCGTAGCTGCACAGTTCTTCCCGAGGCCGGAGAAACAGAAACATGTTCGACTCAACTCCGGCCATGCTCCGGCGCGTCAGGCCGGGCGGGCCTCCTGCCACGGCGGCCACGGCGGGGACAGCCGGTCCCAGTCGTCGTCGGACAGCGGGGCGCCGGTCACCGCGGTCTGCTCCTGGGCGTCGAGGCGGGCAGCGCTGCCCCGGGTCGATTCGACTTCCCGCCAGTCGACTTCGCGCAGTGAGCCGGTCAGGCGCCGCCATTCCGCCGCCGCCGAGCGGTAGGCGCCGCGGGCGGCTGCGGTGCGGCCCATGAGTTCGAGCACCGCGCCCTGACCGTGCAGGGCACGGGCGGCGGTCACCGAGCCGTTCTCGCCTCCCTGCGCGGCCGCGCGGGCGTCCTGCTCGGC
This sequence comes from Streptomyces sp. NPDC043812, assembly GCF_056436245.1. Classification (NCBI taxonomy): domain Bacteria; kingdom Bacillati; phylum Actinomycetota; class Actinomycetes; order Kitasatosporales; family Streptomycetaceae; genus Streptomyces; species Streptomyces sp. NPDC043812. The sequence goes on along the minus strand of NZ_JBWKCY010000015.1, from coordinate 159,291 downwards.
ATTGCGATACGCCTGGAGGGCTTCGGAGAAGCCGGGGGCGCCTGCCCTGCGCCGCAGTTCGAGCCGGACCCTGCCCAGTTGGAGCCAGCTCTCGGCCCGGATGTGTTCGTCCGGGGCCGCTCGTACGGCCTGCCAGAGCAGATGGCGGCTCTCGAAGAGATCGGGCAGGAAGCCGAGATGCCGGAAGCGGTGGGCCAGGGCGCTGCCCACCAGGGCCTGGAGCCTTGCCCGTTCCACGGAGCGCGCCGGTACGGCGGTGAGGGCCTCGCGCAGCACGTTCTCGGCACGGTCGACCGCGGCTGCACCGTCCTCCGTGGCGGCGCGCCTCAGCAGCGACTGGCCCCAGTCGGCGAGGAGTTCGAAGCGCCGGCCGCCGTCGTCGGGGCTGAGCCGGGCTGCCGCTTCGTAGGCACCGTCGGCGGAGAGATGGTCGCCGGTGCTCTCCAGGTGACGGGCCTGCGCGATGTGACAGCGCAGCAGCAGGCCGGCGTCGTCGGTCGCGGCCTCCTTTGCGCGGGCCAACGCGGCCCGGGTCTCGTCCGGATCGGCCCCGGCAGCGCCCAGCGCGTCGGCGAGATCGAGCAGGGCGGCACACCGCACGGAGTCGGGTGCGCCCTCCGCATCCAGCGACGTGCAGGCGTCGCGCAGTTCCCCGGCGGCCTCGGCCGCCCGGCCGAGCGCGAGGAGCAGCCTGCCGCGCCGCAGGAGCAACGACCGGCGGCGGGTGCGCGGGATGTCGGCGATCTCGCCTGCGAGGGCGGCGAGCGCGGTCTCCAGCTCGGCGTGCACGCCTGTGGCACGCCACAGGTCGTAATGGACGACGGCGAGTTCGAGTCCGGCGTCGATCCGCAGCTCGCTGTGGTGCGGTGCCGCGGCCATGGCGGCGCCGAGTGCCGCCGCGGCCTGCCGGAGCAGGTCGGTGTGGCGGCCGGTGTCCCTGACGGACGCGGTGCCCGACTCGGCGCGCAGGATGCGGCCGAGGACGATGCGCGCCCGGATGCCGCCTTCGGAGGAATCGACGGAGTCGAAAAGTTCGGCGGGGGCCGACGGATCGGCCCCGGGGGCCCGCAGGGCCTCTTCGGCCCGGTCCCTGGCGCGCCGCAGCAGTGTCGGGTCGGCCTGGCTGCGCCACTGGCCGAACAGGCGCTCCGCCTCGGCGAGCGGCACCGGGGTCACCAGGTCGGGCTGGTAGTGGCGCAGCACCCGGGCGGGGATGCGCGCGAAGAGCTCGGCTTCGACCCCGGCTGCCGTCTCGTCCACGGCGTCGTCGTGGTCGGCGGGCGCCGGCTGCGTCTCCTGCCCGGCGAGGCGTGCGGCCGCGAGCGCGGCGAAGTTGCGGGTGCCCCGGCCGAAGTGCCGTTCCACGTAGGCGGAGCAGTGCTTCAGCACGAGCGATGCGGTGTCCCGGTCCAGCGAACCGAGCAGCAGTTCCTGCACCCGGCCGGGGTAGACGAAGCACGGTCGTTCATCGGTGCCGGGCAGTTGCCTGAGCAGCCCGCCGAGGAGCACTTCGGCGAGTTCCATCGGCCCGGTGTCGGGGAGCATGGCCCGCTGGACGAGCTGCATGACGGGCAGGACCAGGGGCGCGGCCGCGAAGTACACGGCCAGCCGGACCGCGCCGGTCGAGGCGCTCGCCCGGAACGCCCGCAGCAGCTCTTCGTCGGTGCGGCCCACCGGTGGGGCGGGCGCCGCGGCGGAACCGGGGCCGACGGGTCCGGCCCAGGCGGCCCAGGCGCGCACTCCTGCACCGCCGTGGCCGGACAGCAGCCGGGCCCATGCCTCGAACGCCTCGGGTGTGGGCTGCAGTACCGGGACGGGAACGGGCCGCGGTATGTCGTCGGCGGTGTCCCACGGCTCGTCGTCGGGGTGGAAACGCAGGCGGCCGCCCGGTTCCGGCGCGCGCACCAGCACGCCCGGTTCGACCGGCAGCGCGGTGCGGCCCCACAGGCGGGGCGGCAGCGGCTGGACGACGGCGAGCGGCGAGTTGCGGGGCCAGGAGTGCAGGAGCTCCTGGGCCGCTCCGCGCTGCCACAGCGGCCCGACGCAGTCGCTGACGACGAGGGTGAGCCGCCGCCCCACGGGGTCGTGGAACTGATCCGCGGAACGCAGTCTGGTGCGCTGTCCGGGGCCGCTGGTGGTGCCGACGAGCGGCGGCCCGTCCCCGGTGTCGTAGAGCTGGTGGACCTGGACGTCGCGGAAGACGCCGGACTGCTGGCAGGCCTGGCGGAGCTCCTCGACCATGCGCTCCCAGACGATCATGGCAGGGCCTGTGTCCATCAGCAGCTGGATGTCGACGCGGCGGTGCCGGGCGGGCCGCCAGACCGGGGTGAGAGTGCCGGTCCGGGCGCTGCGGTCGGCGGTGGCTTCCTCGTCGAGCCGCGCGTCCGCGGGGTGGGCGGGCGAGGCGTTGTAGTGACGCAGGGGCCGCAACGCCCGCTGGAGGCCGAGCAGTCCGGGCAGCGCGGTCGCGGCGGGCGCACGGACGGGGAATACGGTCCCGCCAGGCCCGGCCGCGCTGCCCGGCTCGCCGGGCAGATGGAGGCCGATCGAGGCGGACGAGGCTGTCGGCGCGGGCAGACCGGAGAGGGGGTCGCCGGTGGCGCAGGGATCGTCGTCCGGTCCTCCCACGGGCTCCGTGTCGTGACGCGCGGGCGGATCGCCCGCACCGAGGTCGGGCGGGGCGGCGGCATCACCGGCCGGGCCGGGGAGCCGCCCGTCGGGGAGCCACTGGGCGAGCCAGACCGCGTCCGCGATGTCCTCGGCGATCGGGTCGAGGCCACCGCCGCGCAGTCGCGCGATCAGTTCTCCCCGATGCATCCGCCATCACCTCGAACGGTCGAGCGGCTGCATGAGCATGGCTGCGATTCGGTCCCGGGTCAGCCGCTCGGCGTGCTGGGCGTGCTGGGTGAGGAACAGGGCGTTGAGCAGCTGATCGGTGGCGATGATCTCGCCCGGGTCCCGGTTCAGATAGCGGTCGATCAGGTCCCGGCCGTCGGCGGCGCTCTCGCCCCCGAGGTGGGCCTCGACCATGCCGGTGAGCTGATCGGCTCCCGGCGGCTTGAGTTCCAGCTGGATGCAGCGGCGCAGCAGCGGGGCCGGGAAGTCGCGTTCCCCGTTGGAGGTGAGGACGATGAACGGGAAGGTGGTGCAGGCGACCCGGCCGCCGTGGACGCGGACCCGCTCCCCGTCGTCGCTGACGACCTCGACGTCCGGCTCCCGGTCGGCGATGCGCTCCAGTTCGGACAGGGCGAACTCGCCCTCCTCCAGGGCGTTCAGGAGGTCGTTCGGCAGGTCCAGATCGCTCTTGTCGAGTTCGTCGATGAGCACGACGCGCGGCAGTGCGGAGGGGAGCAGCGCGGTGCCGAGCGGTCCGAGACGGATGTACGAGCCGATGCCGAGGGGGGCGGCGGCCGCTGCGGAGCCGCCCTGGGCACGCTCCAGCTGCACGTCCTGGAGGCGGCCGATGGCGTCGTAGCGGTAGAGGCCGTCCTGGAGGGAGGACCGGCTGACGATGGGCCAGCGCAGCACCCGGCCGAGGCCCAGTTCATGGGCGACCGCGTAGGCGAGGGTCGACTTGCCGGTGCCCGGATTGCCCGTCACCAGCAGCGGACGGCGCAGATAGAGCGCGGCGTTGACGGCGTCGACCTCGGCGGGCCGTGGGGCGTAGTTCTCGACGAGCCGGCGGCGGACGCCGAGCCGACGGGCCGTGCTGGGGTCCGCGCCCGGGTCGGTGTCCTGCGCCACGGAGGCGAAGTCGCGCCACGGGGGCGGTGCGGGTAACCGCTGCACGCCGTCGTGCGGGTCACCGACACCGCGGTAGATCCGCCAATCGTTCACCTTGGGCTCCTCCCGGCTCTGGTGAGGCCGTGCAGCGGGTACAGCGCGTACGGCGGTCGACGTTACCCCTCACCGGCTTGCGTGCCGACCCCGACTATCGGACGATTCAAGGATTTTGACGATCCATCACTCATGGTTCGGCCGCCGTCCGACATCGGCGCGCACGGGGCGCGGCGCCCCGTCAGACGGCGGGGTCGGCTGTCGGCGGCGGTCCCACGGCCTCTCTTCCGTAGGGCGGGCGGTCGGGCGGATCGAAGAGAACGGCGATGCTTCCGGCCCAGCCCGCCTCGGCGGCGGTCTCGGGCGCGGCGTCGGGGTCCGTGGCGTGAATGCGCAGATCACGAATGTGCCGGTGCAGTCCGTCGGCGCTCCCGGCCCGTTCGAGGAGCCGGCCCGCCCGTCGCAGGAAATCCCGGCAGTCGTCGTGGTCCTGACCGCCGCGCCGCCACAGGACGAGCGGGTGACCGGCGGCGAGCGCGGCGGCCATTGCATGGAAGCCGTCACCGCTGCCCACGTGTCCGCAGTAGACGGGTACGGCTCCGTCGTCGGCGCGCAGGAGCCGGCCGTAGGTGGCCCGCATGCTCTCGCGACGCACCGATGCCGCGTGTCCCGATGTCTCGGTCTCCCCCCGCAACGGCACCGCGCTGAGGGGGCCCCGCGCCGCCGCCTTCCACAGCGTGCGCCATTCCGGGCTGGCCTCGCGGGTGTTGCGCCTGCGGTCGCGTACGACGACGATCCGGCGCAGTCCGAGGGGCATGGCGTGGTCGTCGAAGAAGTCGAGTTCGTCGTCGCCGTCCGGCGCGAGCCGCCAGGAGTCGAGCGGCTCGTCGAACAACTGCCGTGGCAGCAGCGCCTCGACGGCCGCGAGATGCTCTCCCCTGTCACCGCGGCGAAGCGCGTCGGCGAGCGGCTCGCGCAGGGACTCGCGCAGCCGCGACCGGGGCACTCCCCTGTCGTCGCCGTGCAGGGGGCTGACGTCCCGGCCGTCGAAGAGGAGCTTGACGCTCCAGGGGTAGCGGTCGCCGTAGACGGGGTCGCCTATCTCGACGAGGACGTCGGCACGGGCTCCTGGGGTGGTGCGTTCGTGCAGGGAGACGGATGCCGGAGCGGCGGCGGGGCGTCCCGCCTCGTCGAGCTGCAGGACTCGGGTGATCTCCGCGCGGATCGGCTCGCGCGCGTTCTCCGCCTGGACGGTGACCCAGTCGGCGAGGTCACGCAGGGCCGCGGGATCGGCCGCGGCGGCCGGGGCACGGCCCGCGTCCGTCACGAAGGTGTGGCGCACGACCTTTGCCGCGTACAGGAGGACCGCGTCGAGGTCGAGTGCCGGGCTGGTCTCGCGGCCGTGCAGGTCGCGGAGATCGTGCAGAAGTCCGGCGCCCTCGCGCCAGGTGCGCGGGTCGTGCTCGATGGGTGAGCGGAACTCGTCCTGCAGCACCCTGCACTTGACCTCGTGGACGAGGTCCATGACCTCTCCGGGACCGCTGGGCGGCGGCAGTTCGGCGAGTCTGCCGTACAGATGCACCCGCAGCGCCGGGGTGATGCCGGCCGCGCCCGGGGCGCGCAACAGGGTCTGGGTCCTGGTCCAGTCGGGAGCACCTGCCGTGGCACGGAAGCGCCGCAGGTGGTACCGGTCGTGTTCGCGCATGACCGTGTGCATGACCCGGCCGCCCCGGAGGTCGTACAGCTCGCGCAGCGCCGTGATCGGGACGGCGGCGCCCTCGTCGGGAGCGCGTCCTTTGTTCATGCCGATCACCGCGCCGTGCCGCCGGTCGACGACCGGGCCGCCGGAGACGCCTTCGACGGGCAGACTGCCGGAGAGCAGCAGCGCCTTGCCGTCGAACGCCGCGGCCTCCGCCAGCCCGTGCCGCCTGCCGAGGTCACCGGTCCGGTGCGACCAGCCGTGCAGGCTGACGGGTGCCGGGATGGACGGCGGCCGGTCACTGATCCACACGCACGGGGCGTCGGTCGCGTCGGGGACGTGGATGAGCGCGATGTCCGGGAACTCCCAGCGCGGCCGGTCCTCTTCGGGGTGTTCGGGCCGGGGCTTGGCGAGCACGACCTCACCGGCAGTGGTGCCGCCGTCCCAGGTGACGCCGACGGCGCGCTCGTTCCTCCACACGGCAGCCCCTCCCTTCCCCACCACGTGGGCGCAGGTCAGCAGCCAGCCGGGGGCGATGAAGAACCCGCTGCCCCAGTACCGGTCGCCGTGCGGGTCATACCCGTCACCGGCGGCGAAAATGCGTGCGAGACAGGGGCGCACGACCTCCTGGAGGGCGCTCATTCGACGCCGGGGGCAGACGCTCCGGGGTCGGTTCGGGCACCGGGCAGGGCGGCCCGGTCCGGTGCGCCGTCCGCGGGCCCCGGCTCGGTCCAGGTCAGCTGTACGGACACCGACGCCCGCCCGCCCGCGTCGGCAAGGGCGCTGACGATCTTGCCGGACTGCGCGGTCAGTTCGATGCCGAAGGACACCCCGACCTCGACGGGGCCGGTGGGATCGAGACCGGCGCGCAGGGAGCGCACGACGCCGCCGACGACATCGGACAGGCCGCCGGCCATGGCGATGACGCGGTCACCGGCCCCGGTGTCCTGGTAGCCACCGCCGGATCCGAGTTCGTGAGCCTGGTTGATCCTGGCCCAGACGACCGTGCCGTCGTCGAGCCGTACGCGAGCGATCCCATCCGTCACAGCGATCCCCGTTCCCCCATGGCGATGAGGAAGAAGGCTAACCCCGTGCCGGGGACGAGCGACAGACAACGATGCCTATCCTGGCGGGGAAGCGCGTTTCCCGCGTCCATCACGAGTTCATGCATACGGAGCACCGTTGTACTTCACCGACCGCGGCATCGAGGAACTGGAGAAGCGGCGCGGCGAGGAGGAGGTCACCTTCGAGTGGCTCGCCGAGCAGCTGCGGACGTTCGTCGACCTCAACCCGGACTTCGAGGTCCCCGTCGAGCGGCTGGCCACGTGGCTGGCGCGCTTGGACGACGAGGACGACGAGTAGGTCCTGTCCGGGGGCCTGGCCCCTGGCGTCTCAGGCGTGGCGAAGGCGTTCGTACGCCAGGGTCAGCATCCCGTGCGCCAGCAGCAGCGCACCCGCCGCCGCCCAGCCGGAGCTGCGGCGGCGGATGCCCCAGGCGGTGAGCGGGAGGCCGGCCGCCAGTTGCGCCGACCCCAGGATGCGTGCGCCGGGGCCGTGCAGCCACGGGTCCAGGGCGCCTTCCTCGACGGCGTCGCGCCAGCCCGACCACTGGACCGTCTCGGCGCCCTGTTCGTGTGCCGCCGCGCGCTGGCGGTCCGCCGGGTCGCCCGGGCCGAGGCCCGTGGGGAGGGCGAGGCCGGTGCGGGCCAGCACGGCGGTGAGGCCCAGCAGCCGCGCCCGCGCGTCCGCTTCCGGATCGGGGAGGGTCAGCGGCTCCAGGGCCTGCAGATCCAGGACCGGGTCGAGCCCGAGACGCGCCGTGAAGGTGCGCATCGCCTCGTCTTCACCGACCGGTGTGCCGTCCGCGAGCCAGATGTAGCCCACCGGGCGGCGGAATCCGGACGCGAGCGTGAAGCCGGCCCGGTCGGCGTCCCACCACAGGGCGAGCACGGGCCAGTCCGCGCCGATGGCGAGGGCAGCGGCCCAGCCGGACAGGACCGCATCGACGTGTTCGCCCCCGTCGAGCCAGGGTTTGCCCTCGGGGACCGCGACGCTCCACCCGCCGGCGGGGACGAGAAGCATCCGTTCGCGCAGCAGATGGAGCGGTTGCCGTACGGCCGCGACCTCGGCGCGGCACAGCAGCAGGGCTCCGACGGATGTCGCGTTCATGGCCCCACGCTAGGGCAGTTCGCCCGGAATGGCATGGAAGGCAGGCTTTGTGGGCGGCCACCGCCGCATCGGGCGCGACGATCACCTTGACATCCCCGATCCGCGATATATCGTGTTCCGTACGAGACGCGATATGTTGCGTCGTGGCCGGCCTCGGGAGGTCAGCACCATGGCAGAAACGACATGGGAAGTCGCTGAGCCCAAGAAGCTCACCTTCGACGACCCGGTGGCGAGGCTCAACGTGCGCATCGTCAACGGAACGGTCAACGTCGTGGGCACCGACGAAGGTTCCGCCCGTCTCGAGATCTCCGAGGTGGAGGGCCCGCCCCTCGTCGTCACCCGGCACGGTTCGTCGCTCACCGTCGCGTACGAGGACCTGCCCTGGAAGGGCTTCCTCAAGTGGCTCGACCGCAAGGGCTGGCACCGCAGCGCCGTCGTCACCCTCGTCGTCCCGGCCGGCGCCGCTGTCGAGGTCGGCGTGGTCGGCGCCGGGGCCGTCATCTCCGGCATCCGCGGTACCACCGCCGTGCGCGGCGTCAGCGGCGACACCACGCTCGTCGGGCTGACCGGCTCCGTCCTCGCCGAGACGGTCTCCGGCAACCTGGAGGCCCAGTCGGTCACCGGCGACCTGCGCTACAACTCCGTCTCCGGCGACCTCACCGTCATCGACGGCTCCGGCCATTCCGTGAAGGCCGAGTCGGTCAGCGGCGACATGGTCATCGACGTCGACCCCGCCGGCGGCCCCACCGACATCCGGCTGACCACCGTCTCGGGCGAGGTCGCGATCCGGCTGCCGCACCCGGCGGACGCCCGCGTCGAGGCGAACACCGCGGGCGGCAGACTCTCCAACGCCTTCGACGATCTGAGGGTCAGCGGGCAGTGGGGTGCCAAGAAGATCACCGGCACCCTCGGTGCGGGGACCGGCACCCTCAAAGCGACGACCGTTTCCGGCTCCATCGCGCTGCTGCGCAGGCCGGCCGCCGAGGAGGACGAGGCCCAGGCCGAGGCCCCGACCGGGAAGGTTCTCTGACATGCCCCCCGTATTCGCCCACGGACGGCTCCGGCTCTATCTGCTGAAGCTGCTCGACGAGGCCCCCCGCCACGGCTACGAGGTGATCCGCCTTCTCGAGGAGCGCTTCCAGGGCCTGTACGCACCGAGCGCGGGCACCGTCTACCCCCGGCTGGCCAAGCTGGAGGCCGAGGGGCTCGTCACGCACGCCACCGAGGGAGGCCGCAAGGTCTACTCGATCACCGACGCGGGCCGCGCCGAGCTGGCGGGCCGCAGCGGCGAACTCGCCGATCTGGAGCTGGAGATCCGCGAGTCCGTCTCGGAACTGGCCGCGGAGATCCGCGACGACGTGCGCGGCGCGGCCGGCAAGCTGCGCAGCGAGATGCGCGCGGCGGCGAACGAGACCCGCACCTCCCGGCCCTCCGGCGCCGGGGACTTCCCGGACTTCGGCGACTTCGGCGACTTCGGCACGGACAAGGAGTCCTGGCGGGCGGCGAAGGAGGAGCTGCGGCGCGCCAAGCAGGAGTGGAAGGAGCAGGCGCGGCGCGCGAAGGACGAGTCGCGCCGGGCGCGTGAGGACGCCAAGCAGGCCCGCCGCCAGGCGCAGGAGGCGACCGAGACCGCCCGCGCCGAGATGCAGCGCATCGCCAAGCAGGTGCAGGACCAGGTCCAGGGCCACTTCGCCCGTGGCGACTGGCCGACGGGCGTGCGCGAGGGCCTGTCGGAGCTGACGACCCAGCTCGGCGGACTGGCCCGCGGCACGGCATGGCCGCCGTACGTGAAGCCGGACGCCGCGGACACCGACCCCGGCTGGGCCCGGGACACCGTGGACGACGCGAACGAGTCCGCCGATCCCGCACGTGATCTGGAGCGCCTGCTCGACCGCTTCCGCGACGACGTACGGGACGCGGCGCGCGACCACGGCGTGACGCGCGAGCAGCTGGCCGAGGCGCGGCGGCACCTGTCGACGGCAGCCGCGCACATCGTGGCCCTGCTGCGCACCCCGCAGGAGGGGAAGGACAAGCCGTAGGCCGAGGGGTGCCCTACGGGCCCGCGCCACCTTGGCGCGGGCCCGGCGCCTCACGGGCAGGGGTGACGCCCGGCTCCCCAGATGTTCCGCACGTCGCCTCGCGCCACGGTCCCGCACAGCAGCACCGTCTGCGATCCCCCGGCGCCGCCGCGCTCGACCGCTATCAGCTTCTCCTCCGTCACCTGTCCGCCGCCCGCCGCGCCGTGGGCGTCGATGCGTCCGGTCGCGCCGTCGAAGCCTCCGCCACCGAGCCCCTGGTAGAGAACCGCCTGGAGCAGCCGACGGTCCAGGCGCTCGTCGCGTCCGCCGGTGCCCCGCCACGCCTGGTCGACACCCTCGGCGAGGTAGCGCATCGCGTCCCATGCGAGCGCCACATGGGCGTCCTGCCGCATCGCCCCGGTGCGGGTTCCGTGGTCCTGTGCGTAGGTGCGGTCGTACGCGGACAGGAAGGCGGCCGCCTCGCCGCTGGAACTGGCCAGTGCCGGCGCCCGGCCGTGCGAGACGTAGTAGAGGCTCAGCCCGGCGAAGAGCTCCCACGGACGGCGTTCCTCGGTGAGGGCGTTCGTCACGTCGTCGCCGCCGAGCACGCTCACTTTCGGACAGTCGCGTGCGTCCCGGCTCAGTTCGCCGAGGAAGAGCTGGAAGTGGCTGCCGCGTCCTGCCCACACCACCGCCTTGCGCGGATCCTCGGCGACGGCCTGGCACACCTCGCGGGCCAGGTCGGCGACGGTGTCCGCCGTGGCGCCGGACGGCGATCCCGGTACCGGGGAGGGCTCGGGCGCGTCCGTGGGCGTGTACAGCAGCACGTCGGTGCGGCCTTCGCCGTACGCGGCCCGGAAGGCGGCCGCCAGTGACGCGCTGTAGGCGTCGGCCGGGTCGGCGATCAGCTGCACCCGTGACGCGGGCTTGCCGCCGACCATCGGGGCGTGCCGGGCGAAGGCCGCCATGACCTGCCCGGCACGGGTGTCGGTCGGCGCGGTCTGGTAGTAGTGCCCGCCCTGGCGCAGCAGTTCGTCTGCGGTGCCCGAGGTGCCGACCATCGGCAGTCCGGCCTCGTCGAAGACGCGCATCGCCTCGTAGGTCCGCCGGCGGCTCTGGCCGAAGCCGACGACGCCGACGATGGAGTCGTCCCTGTCCGCGAGCTGAACGATCCGGCGGGCGACGGCCGGGGCGTCCTTGAACCGGTCGCCCGCGTTCGCGGCGAGGACCCGCAGCGGCACCCGCTCGCCCGAGCGCAGCGCCTGGGCGTTGACGTAGTCCTGGGCCAGGGCCAGCCCGCGCAGTTCGGCGAGGGTGCCGCCGCGTACGGGGTCCTCGGCGTCCTTGCCGCCGCTGAGCGGGCCGAAGAAGACCACGGTACGGGCGTCCGGCCTCGGATCGCCGTCCGCCCGTCCGGCCAGCTCCTTCTCCACGTCCTTGTTCTGCTGCTCGATGCGCTGCAGCACCTCGCGGACCGCCCGTTCACCGGGGTCGGCACCGAAGGACGCCGCGCCCTCGGCGACGCCGACGCACTGCCCGTCGGTGCCGAGGAACGTCGAGCCGAGGCAGGGATCGGGGCCGGTACGGGAGAACGGGACACCGGCCACCAGCCCGAGCACCAGCGCGACCGCGACCACGCACGCGCACAGGGCACCGGCTATCTCGACTCCCGGCCCCCAACGGTGCGACGGCGGGGCGAGCGTGGGCCACCGGCCGAGCCAGTACGTGGCCGCCTGGTCGTCCTCGGGACCCTCGGCCACCGGGACGACCATGCCCGAGGGGCTGCCGGTCGGGGTGCCGCGCTGGGCGATGTTGGCGAGGTCGGCACCCGCGGCGGAGAGCCCGGCCACCTCGATGTCGGGGATGCGGCTGGCGAGCGTGCGTACTCCCGCCGCCACCGAGACGACCGAGGTGCACCGCAAGTCCTCCATGGCGGAGCGCAGTTCGCGCAGGAAGCGCTGGACGCGCGACTCGGCCGCCCCCGCCTCCTCGACCAGGACCACGAAGCGGCTGACCCTGCGGCGGCGCCACGGGTCGAACAGCCGCTTGCGGCTGGCGGCCTCGAGGTCGGCGAGCAGGGCGTGGACCAGGATGCGGTCGAGCTGTTCCGGGTCGCCGTCCGGGCCGCCGCCGACGAGGTCCAGGGCCGAGCGGAAGAAGTCGGCCGGCGGCGTGCCCTGCTGCTGCCGGACCCACTCCGCGTACCAGCGGCGCGTGCCGGAGCGTCCACGGCCCAGCATGCGGCGGTTGGCCCGACGGCCGTACAGCGCGCGGGGCAGCCGCTGGAACAGCGGGCCCGCGACGAAGTTCCACAGCAGTTCGAGCAGGGTGCCGCCGTTGGCCTGGTCCCGGCCCCCCAGCCACCACAGGCCGCGGGCGAGCGCCGACACCTCCCGGTGCTCGGCGTAGCAGTGGTCGCGCAGCTCGGAGGGACGGCGCTCCATCAGACCGCCGGCGGCCGGTGCGGTGACGGCGGCCCGCAGCAGCCGGTACGAGGGCAGCCGCAGCCGCCCGCTGCCCGGGGGCATGGTCGCGTCCAGCTGGAAGGCGATCTGCTCGAACAGGTCGAGGGGCGGGGCCGCCGGATCGGCGACGTCCTCGGTCAGATACGCGTGCGGCGCCAGCCTGCCCTCGCGGCCGCGTAACCGGTGCCGCAGGCCGGCGGCGATCCGGCGCCCCGCCCTGCCGTCCCCCGGCTCGCTCAGCAGCACCACCGGTACGCGAGTGCGGCTGCGGCGCGGCTGCACCACCAGCTTGTCGAACGCGTCGACGAACCGTTCGACGCCCGGATAGGGCGGAATACGCCCCTGTTGCTCCCCCGTGGACACCTGTCCCCCTTCTGTCTCGTGCGTCGTACCGAACGTCAGACCTCGTGCCCAACCGCGGTGGCGCGCAACCGTCGCCGGCCGACGGCTGCCTCGCTCTTACCCGCGCTGGGCTACGGTGACCTGGTGATCGACTTCTCTGCGGGTGCGCCCGTCCCCGGCAGTCTGGACGTCGCCTGGCACGCCGGCTGGCCGTCCCCCAAGCACGATCCGGCATCCGAGATCCAGGTGCACCCCTATTCCGAACACACCCTGATACTGCGGCAGAACAAGTCCGTGCACTTCGAAGCCCCCTTCCTCTTCCTGCTGTTCGGGAACGAGCGGGCGTTGCTGCTCGACACGGGCGCCAGCCCCGACCCCGCCCATCTGCCGCTGCGCGCCACCGTCGACGCGCTGATCGACGCCTGGCTGGAGCGGCATCCGCGCACCGGCTACGGCCTGGTGGTGGCACACACGCACGGGCACGGCGACCACATCGCGGGTGACGCGCAGTTCGCGGACCGCCCGCACACGGAGGTCGTCGGGCCTTCGCTCGACGCGGTGACCGAGTACTTCGGGTTCGAGCGGTGGCCGCTGGTGCCCACGGAGCTGGACCTCGGCGGGCGCGTACTCGACCTGCTGCCCGGACCGGGTCACCAGGAAGCCGCGGTCGTCGTCCACGACCGGCATACGGGTGTGCTGCTGACCGGCGACTCGCTCTACCCCGGCAGGCTGTACGTCCAGGACGTCGCCGCGTTCTCGGCCACCGTCGACCGGCTTCTCGCCTTCTGCGAGACGCATCCGGTCACCCATGTCCTCGGCTGTCACATCGAGATGACCCGGACGCCCGACGAGGACTATCCGCGCGGAACGACGTACCAGCCGGACGAGCCGCCGCTCCAGCTCACCACCGGCCACCTGCGCCGGCTGCGGGACGCCCTCGACCGCCGCGAGGGGCCGGCCGGGGACTTCATCGTGGTCTACCCGGAATGACCCGCACGGTGACGTGTGCTCCGGGACGGGCGTCCACCCGCACCGTCTCCGCCCGGCCGGACGGGACCGTGCGCGCCCTCGTCCAGGCCCGTCCGGTCACCTCGACGCACCAGCCGCCCGCCCGCGGCGGCACGGAGACCTCCGTCGTCCCCGACTCCGCCCGGTACTCCAGGCGGTATGCCGATCGCTGCGGGTCGTACGCGTCGGCCAGGACGCGGCCCGCCACGGCCGCCGCGTAGGGCGCCGCGGTCTGCTCCTTGTTCGTACGGAAGCGGCCCTCCGCGTCGACGGCGCAGTACCCGCCTCCGTAGCACCAGACATAGCCCGCCCAGCCGGAGCTGTAGCGGTTCAGGGAGGCCAGGGCCTCGCGGTAGAAACGGCCCATGTTCGGCAGGGAGTTGTTGAGCGGGCCCCACTCCCCCACCACCACCGGCACGCCGTGCTGCGCGGGGTAGGCGGTCACGGCGGATTCGTACGCCTCGATCCAGCCGGCCGCCGGGTCGTAGTCGGCACCCGCCTCCATCGCCGCGTTGTAGAAGTGCGGGGCGTAGACGACCTTCGGATCCTCGATCCTGCCGAGTCCGGTGGGCACGCCCTCGCCGACGATCGGCGTCGGCTCGACGAAGAGCCAGGTGTCCCGGTCCACGGAACGGATCGCGTCCGCGATCCGGTGGTACATCGGCGTGAGTTGCTCCGCCTCGATGCGGCGGGCCGCCGCCGGCAGGTCCTCGCCCGGCGCGATCTCCCCCATCGGCTCGTTGATCAGGTCGTATCCGATGACGGCCGGGTGCTCCGCGAAACGGTCGGCCAGCACCCGCCACATCCGCGCCTGCGCGCGCCGCAGGTCCGGGTCCTCGTAGAGGTGTGTGAACGCGCGCTGTACGGCCGGCTCGAAGTACTCGGCGAACCAGTCGTCGGGGTGCGGTGTGAAGGGCAGCCCGTCGGTCCGGGTCGCCCACTCCGGAATGCCGCGGTGCCCGAACGCGGGCCCGAAGACGTCCTGGTGGGCATCGATCAGGACATGGATGCGGTGCTTGCGCGCCCAGTCCAGGATCCGTTCTATCTTGCGCAGGTACGCCGTGCTGTAGCGGCCGCGCTCGGGCTCCAGGTCGTCCCAGAAGACCAGCAGCCGGGCGAAGTTGAAGCCCTGGGCGCGCATGTCCGACAAGTGCCGTTCGGTGACGGCGGACAGGGCGTCCTCGCCGCGATGGGTCTTGTCCTCGATGTTCCAGCCGCGCAGGGTCAGGACCCGCCCGCGGTCGTCGGTCAGCCGGGGGATGTCCGGGGTGGTGTCGTTCTCCGCATGGGCCGGCCCGGCACAGAGCAGGGCGGCGCAGACGAGGACGGCGAGCAGGCGGCGGTACATGGAGAACCTCCGGCACAGTCGTTCGACAGTGCCGGAGATCCCATCAGCAGATCTGACGTTCCATCAAGAGTGCGTCAGGGATTGGTCAGCACGATCTTGCCGAACAGATCGCCGGAGGCGATCTTCTCGAAGCCCTCACGGGCCCGGTCCAGCGGCAGCACCTCGTCGATCACCGGTCGCAAGCCCGTGGCCGCGCAGAACGAGAGCAGGTCCTCCAGCTCGTCCTTCGACCCCATCGTCGAGCCGACGACCTTCAGTTCCAGGAAGAAGATCCGGGTCAGCTCGGCGTGCGAGGGCCGGTCGCCGCTCGTCGCGCCGGAGATCACCAGCGTGCCGCCGGGCCGCAGCGACTTGACCGAGTGCGACCAGGTGGCAGCGCCGACGGTCTCGATGACGGCGTCCACCCGGCGCGGCAGCCGCGCACCCGGCTCGTACGCCTCCTCGGCGCCCAGCTCGATCGCCCGCTTGCGCTTGGCCTCGTCGCGGCTGGTGGCGTACACGCGCAGCCCGGCCGCCTTGCCGAGCGCGATCGCGGCGGTGGCGACGCCTCCGCCCGCGCCCTGCACGAGCACCGAATCGCCCGGGCGCACCCCGGCGTTGGTGAACAGCATCCGGTACGCCGTCAGCCATGCGGTCGGCAGGCAGGCGGCCTGCTCGAAGGTGAGCTCCTTCGGCTTGGGAAGGACGTTCCAGGAGGGGACGGTGACCTGCTCGGCGAAGGTGCCCTGATAGCGCTCGGTGAGGATGGAGCGGGGCTCGTCGGGTCCGACGCCGTGGCCGCTCTGGCCGATGACGGAGTGGAGCACCACCTCGTTCCCGTCCTGGTCGACACCGGCGGCGTCGCAGCCGAGGATCATCGGCAGCTTGTCCTCGGCGAGACCGACGCCACGCAGCGACCACAGGTCGTGGTGGTTGAGCGATGCTGCCTTGACATTCACGGTCGTCCAGCCGGGACGCGCCTCGGGAGCCGGGCGTTCGCCCAGTTCGAGACCGTTCAGCGGCTGGTCGCGGTCGATACGGGCGGCGTAGGCGGCGAACATGACCTTGAGAGTAGGGCCGGCGGGTGCGTGGCGGAACCACGCACCGGTGTGACACGGCCCGCTTTTCGGCGTGACGGGGCAGGTGCGGCTGCGGCGGGCCTGTCCCGGGGCAAGCCCCGGCCCCCGCACCACGCTTCGCGAGGTGTTCCCCTCGCCGCCCCTTCGGCATGGCGGCCGTGGGGCAACCCGGACGGGCTGATCCCGCTCCGCGAACCCAGCCCCGCCGGGACCGGAGGGCGGTACCGGGGGGACGCGGTCCGGCCGCGGGAAAGGGCGGGGAAGGGAAAGCCACCCGGAAGGCGCAACAGACGCCGACGGGCCGGCCCGCACCCCCGCACGGGGTGCGACCGGCCCGTCAAGAGAAGCAGGCGCGGCGCGACGTCAGCGTCGCGCAACACCCTCCGCACGCGCCGCCGCGGCCACAGCCGCGGTGACCGCCGGGGCCACCCGCTCGTCGAACGGCGACGGGATCACGTAGTCGGCCGACAGCGCGTCACCGACCACGTCCGCCAGCGCGTTCGCCGCAGCGATCTTCATGCCCTCCGTGATGCGGGAGGCCCGCACCTGCAGAGCGCCTGCGAAGATGCCGGGGAAGGCCAGGACGTTGTTGATCTGGTTCGGGTAGTCGGAGCGGCCCGTCGCCACGACCGCCGCGTACTTGTGCGCGACGTCCGGGTGGACCTCCGGGTTCGGGTTGGCCATGGCGAAGACGAACGCGCCCGGCGCCATCGACGCGACGGCCTCCTCCGGCACCGTGCCGCCGGAGACGCCGATGAAGACGTCCGCACCGGCCAGCGCGGTCTCCAGCGAGCCGGACAGTCCCGCCCGGTTGGTGATCTCCGCGAGCTCCCGCTTGACCGGGGTCAGGTCCTCGCGGTCACGGCTGACGATGCCCTTGCGGTCGGCGACCGCCACGTCGCCGAGACCGGCCTCCAGCAGGAACTTCGCGATCGCCACACCGGCCGCGCCCGCGCCGGAGATGACGGCGCGCAGCTCGTCGAGCCCGCGGCCGGTCAGCTTCGCGGCGTTGCGCAGGGCCGCGAGGGTGACCACCGCGGTGCCGTGCTGGTCGTCGTGGAAGACGGGGATGTCGAGGCGCTCCTGGAGCTTGCGCTCGATCTCGAAGCACCGCGGTGCCGAGATGTCCTCGAGGTTCACGCCGCCGAAGGAGGGAGCGAGACGCACGACGGTCTCGACGATCTCGTCGGCGTCGGTGGTGGCGAGCGCGATCGGGACCGCGTCCACGCCGCCGAACTGCTTGAAGAGGATCGCTTTCCCCTCCATGACCGGGAGGGATGCCTCCGGTCCGATGTCGCCGAGGCCGAGCACCGCGGTCCCGTCGGTCACGACGGCGACGACCTGCGACTTCCAGGTGTAGTCGTGAACGAGCTCGGGCCGCTCGGCGATAGCGGTGCACACCTTGGCGACGCCGGGTGTGTACGCGAGTGACAGGTCGTCCTTGTCCCGGACGGGCACGGTGGCCTGCACGGCCATCTTGCCGCCGCGGTGCAGCGCGAAGGCCGGATCGAAGGGCTCGTCGGCACTCTCCGTGGTGGCGTTGTCGCTGCGAGGATTGACGATCTCCGCTGCCATGTGATTGACCCCTTAAGTCTTCATCAGTTGAGGGTGGCCACTCCTGGTTGAGGAGGGGTGGGCGGGCACCGCGTCCGTTCCCTGCACCGGCCGGTTGGCCCGCCCCGGCAGGGGTGATACGCACGCGCGGGCGCGCCGCACACGCGCCCTGAGCCCCGGATGAGGG
Source organism: Streptomyces sp. NPDC043812 (assembly GCF_056436245.1). NCBI lineage: Bacteria > Bacillati > Actinomycetota > Actinomycetes > Kitasatosporales > Streptomycetaceae > Streptomyces > Streptomyces sp. NPDC043812. The sequence continues at coordinate 141,666 of NZ_JBWKCY010000015.1, read as the reverse complement.
GTGTAAGGATCCTTCTTACCCGACGGACCACACCGCAGACGAGTCGGTATCGGCGCGGTGACGCGGTTCATATCCGAAAACCAGGACAACCACGCCAGGTGCCGCGAACCGGCCCAGACCGCGAGACGGCAGGAGATTTTCCGGCCGGAAGAAGGCGTTCCAGCGAATGGTCCGGCCTTGATGTACCGGCCCGCTGGTGATCGGGGGTGTCCCGTTACCCGATTTTGACATGCGCGGCCCCCTGAATGGGCGAGTCCGAATGGCAAGATGCCGAAAACACACAAGGTCGCGACACTCGAAGATGAGTGCACAGACCTTGGTAAACCCCTCTACACACGCCGGAGGACCCCGATCATGACCGCAAGCACCACCCGTCGCACGACTGCCGCCAGGTCCCGGATCGCCGCGGTCGGCGCCATCGCGGTCGCCGGATCGCTGCTGCTCACCGCCTGTGGTGACCAGACAGGCTCGGGCTCGACGGAGACCGAGGGCACGAAGTCGACCTCCGCCCCGCTGTTCGACACGCTGCCGAAGAAGTACCAGGACGCCGGCGTGATCAAGGTCGGCACGGACGCCGCCTACGCCCCGATGGAGTTCGAGGAGGGTGGCAAGATCGTCGGTATCGACCCCGACATCGCCGCGGCCCTCGGCAAGGAGCTCGGCGTCAAGTTCGAGTTCACCAGCGGCACGTTCGACGGCCTCATCTCCTCGCTCAACACCGGCCGGCAGGACATTGTCATGTCTGCCATGAGCGACACGAAGGCCCGCCAGGAGGGTCTGGACGACAAGGGCAAGAAGACCGGTGACGGCGTCGACTTCGTCGACTACTTCAACTCCGGCGTCTCGCTCCTCGTGAAGAAGGGCAACCCCGAGGGCATCAAGTCGCTCGACGACCTCTGCGGCAAGAAGGTGGCCGTCCAGCGCGGCACGACGTACCACGACACCTTCAAGGCCCAGGCCGCCAAGTGTCAGAAGGACGGCAAGGGCACGCTGACGATCGAGGCGTTCGACACCGACGCCGAGGCCCAGACCCGAGTGAAGTCCGGCGGCGCCGTGGCCGACCTCAACGACTACCCGGTCGCCGCGCACATCGCGAAGACCGCGGGCGGCGGCAACGACTTCGAGGTCGTCGGCGACCAGACCGACGCGGGCCCGTTCGGCATCGCCGTCGACAAGGACAACACCGAGCTGCGCGACGCTCTCAAGGGCGCGCTGGACGCGATCATCGAGAACGGCGAGTACGAGAAGGTCCTGGAGAAGTGGGACGTCACGGACAGCGCGGTGACCGAGGCGACCATCAACGCCGGCAAGTAAGCGGCGTTCCCGCCTCAAGCGTTCAGTGAAGGGCAGTCACTGTGACTGACAAGTTCGACAAGCCACCCGCCGACGGAACACCCGATCCGGCGGTCGTCAAGACGGTCGCTCACCCCGAGCAGATCAAGGCCATCCCGGTCCGCCACTACGGCCGCTGGGTCAGCGGTGTCGTGGTCGTGGTCCTGCTGGCCACGCTGATCTACTCGTTCTCCCAGGGCGACGTCAACTGGCAGGTCGTCGGCAACCTGGTCTTCGACGACCGGATCCTCCGCGGCACGCTCAACACCGTGGTGATCAGCGTCCTGTCGATGCTGATCGGCCTGGTCCTCGGCATCGTCTTCGCGGTCATGCGACTGTCGAAGAACCCGGTGACGGGCGCCGTGGCCTGGCTGTACATCTGGTTCTTCCGCGGCACCCCGGTCTACGTCCAGCTGCTGCTGTGGTTCAACCTCGCGCTGATCTTCCCGGTCCTGAACCTCGGGTTCTACAAGGACGAGATGGTCGACGTGATGACCCCGTTCGTGGTCGCCCTGCTGGGTCTCGGCCTGAACGAGGGCGCCTACATGGCCGAGATCGTCCGGGGCGGCATCCAGTCGGTCGACGAAGGCCAGACCGAGGCGTCGCACGCGCTGGGCATGTCCAACGGCAAGACCATGCGGCGCGTCGTTCTCCCGCAGGCGATGCGCGTGATCGTGCCGCCGTCCGGGAACGAGTTCATCAACCTGCTCAAGACCTCCTCCCTGGTCTCCGTGGTGCAGTACACCGAGCTGCTGCGTTCCGCGCAGAACATCGGCTCCACGTCCTTCGCCATCATGGAGACGCTGCTGGTGGCCTCGATCTGGTACCTGGCCATGACCAGCGTGTTCACGGTCGGCCAGTACTACATCGAGCGCTACTACGCCCGCGGTTCGCTGCGGCAGCTGCCGCCCACGCCCTGGCAGAAGGTCAAGACGAAGATGACGGCTCTCTCGAGCCCCCGGGGAGGTGTTTCGGCATGACCGCCATGGTGAAGGCCGAGGGCGTCCACAAGTCCTACGGTGCGGCGCACATTCTCAAGGGCATCGACCTCGAGGTCGCCCCGCGTGAGGTGTTCTGCCTGGTCGGCCCGTCCGGGTCGGGCAAGTCGACGTTCCTGCGGTGCATCAACCACCTGGAGCAGATCAATGCCGGACGGCTGTCCGTCGACGGTCACCTGGTCGGCTACCGGCAGAAGGGCGACAAGCTCTACGAGCTGAAGGACAGCGAGGTCGCGTCCCAGCGCCGGGACATCGGCATGGTCTTCCAGCGCTTCAACCTGTTCCCGCACATGACGGCCCTGGCCAACGTCATGGAGGCGCCGATCCAGGTCAAGGGCGAGTCGAAGGCCGTCGCGCGGGAGCGCGCCGAGCGGCTGCTGGACCGGGTGGGCCTGGCCGACAAGGCCAAGAACTACCCGTCCCAGCTCTCCGGAGGCCAGCAGCAGCGTGTCGCCATCGCCCGTGCGCTGGCGATGGAGCCGAAGCTGATGCTCTTCGACGAGCCGACGTCGGCCCTCGACCCGGAGCTGGTGGGTGACGTCCTGGACGTCATGCGCGGCCTGGCCGAGGACGGCATGACGATGATCGTCGTCACGCACGAGATGGGCTTCGCCCGCGAGGTAGGCGACGCGCTGGTGTTCATGGACGACGGCGTGGTGGTCGAGTCGGGCCACCCGCGCGACGTCCTGGGGAACCCGCAGCACGAGCGGACGAAGGCGTTCCTGTCCAAGGTGCTGTAGCAGCAGGTACGTGAAGGGGCGGTACGGATCTCGGATCCGTACCGCCCCTTCCGCTGTCGGCCGCCGCTACTTCAGCGCGAGCACCAGCGCGTCGGACGGCGAGGCCCACACCGCCCGCGCCTCGCCGAAGCCCGCCTCGCGCAGCGTGCGCGCGTGCCAGTCGGCGGACGGGGTGTCGCCGTCCGCGTGCTCGCCGTAGATGCGGAACCGTTCGGCGGTCGGCTCGGCCAGAACCGGGTCCTTCGCGGCCAGGTCCCACCACTCGGCCCAGTCGAGCACCCCCGCCGCGCGGGCGCGGTCCATGCCGGCGTGCCGGTGGGCGCGCTCGGCGGCGTTGATGCGGGGGGTGGTGCGGTCGATCATGTGGTCGGCGTTCATGAACACGCCGCCGTCACGGACGAGCCCGCCGAGCTGCCCGTAGAGGGTCGCGAGCGGCTCACTGTGCAGCCAGTGCAGCGCGGTCGCCGTCAGGACCGCGTCGTACGCGGGGTGCGGCAGGGCCGCCGTCCACTCCGGGTCCTTCAGGTCGGCCGTGACGAAGGTGACCCGGTCGTCGTCGGCGAAGTACCCGCGGGCGATGGTCAACAGCGCGGGATCGAGATCGACCCCCGTACTCGTGGCCTTCGGGAACCGCTTGAGCAGCCGGTCCGTGATACTTCCCGTACCGCAGGCGAGATCCAGCACCCTCGGTTCGGGACCCACCGTGGCCTCGACCATGTCCAGCATCACCCGGAAACGCTCCTCGCGGTCGGGCATGTACCACTCCTGCTGACGGTCCCAGCTCTCCTGCCAGGCCTGCCAGTCGGCTGCGGTACCCGTGTCCGTCCCCGTCCTCGTCTCCACCACCGGAACCCTCCCGTCCGTAATACCCTCGAAGCAATAGCAGCTGTTACGCCGACATTAGACCGTCGCGGTAAGGACTACAAGTGGAACTGGCCTATTACTCGGACTACGCCGTGCGCCTGGTCAACACCGAGGAGCCGGCCCGCAACAAGGACGCGCTCACCTCCGTCGAGGCCGTCCGTGAGCTCTTCGGCGCGTCGTCCCAGGCCGCGCGCCGTGCCAACGACTCGGACGTCACCCGCTTCCGCTCCGTACGCGGGCGCCTGCGCGCGGTCTTCACCGCCGCGGACGCCGGCGACGAGACCCAGGCGGTCGACCTGCTCAACTCACTGCTGCTGGAGTTCCCCGTCAGCCCCCAGATCTCCGGGCACGACTTCCGCGACGAGGACGGCCGCCCCAAGTGGCACATGCACCTCGCCGACCACCCCTCGAACGCGACAGCGGGATACGCGGCCATCGCCGCGATGGGCCTCGCCTTCCATCTGACGGAGTACGGCGTCGACCGGCTCGGCCTGTGCCAGGCCGCCCCCTGCCGCAACGCCTATCTCGACACCTCGACCAACCGGTCCCGCCGCTACTGCTCCGACCGCTGCGCCACCCGGGCCAACGTCGCCGCCTACCGCGCCCGCAAGCGCCTGGAGACCGACCGGTCGGCCAGCACGGGCCGAAGCGCGGAGAGCACCCAGGACGCCACGTAGAACGGTGTGCGCCTGCGCCCCGGCAGCATCGGCCGGTAGCGGGCGCGCACACGCGCGAGCACCAGGTCGTCGGGGACCGGGCCGAACGCCCGACTGTCCACGACCTCGTCGTCCGGGTTGTCCCCCAGCACCCACCAGCCGCCGTCCCGCCGTTCCACCAGCCGCTTCACGATGAGCAGATCCTGCTGCAGCGGATGGCGCAGCACGGCCACGTCACCCGGCCGCATGTCGGCGCCGTTGTGCACGAGCAGTTGGTCACCGTGCCGAAGCGTCGGATACATCGAACGCCCGGTCACCTCGGCGAGCCCGAACGGCGCTCCCGCCCGACGCCCCTGCTCACTCATCGGCCACCTCCGGCTCCCACCGTATGTTCCGCCACCGGTCCCATGGTGACCCCGGACTTTTGTCCTAAGCCCCCGGGGGCACCCGCGAAAACCCGACTGTCACGGAGTAATGTCCCACCTGAGAAGACGATCACGAGGAAGGACAGCTCCATGCTCTCCCGCCTGTTTGCCCCCAAGGTGAAGGTCAGCGCCCACTGCGACCTGCCTTGCGGTGTCTACGACCCGGCCCAGGCCCGCATCGAGGCGGAGTCGGTCAAGGCCGTCCAGGAGAAGTACCAGGCCAACGAGGACCCGCACTTCCGGGCCCGCGCCACCACCATCAAGGAGGAGCGCGCTGAGCTCGCCAAGCACCACATCTCGGTGCTCTGGAGCGACTACTTCAAGCCGCCGCACTTCGAGAAGTACCCGGAGCTGCACCAGCTGGTGAACGACACGCTGAAGGCGCTGTCGGCCGCCAAGGGTTCGACGGACCCGGCGACGGGCCAGAAGGCTCTGGACTACATCGCCCAGATCGACAAGATCTTCTGGGAGACCAAGAAGGCCTGACACCCAGGTGTCGACAGGAGGCCCGGCCGGGATCCGGCCGGGCCTTCTGCACTGGATCACCCTGCCCGTGTGGCGGATCAGCCCACGGCGTGGCCGTCCGCGCCCGGCAGCCAGTCCCTTGCCGGATCGTGGTCCAGCCACCTGCGCTGCGCTGCGGTGCGCGCGAACGCCGCGACGAGTTCGGCGAGTTCGGACGTCTCGGGCGGGCCGGCGGTGATCAGGGACCAGGCGTACAGCGGGGTCGGCGCCGTCAGGGGGACGAAGCGGATGTCCCGGCGGCCGGCGTCGGCGGTCGTCACCGCGTCCGCGGGGAATAGCGAGAACGAACCGGCGTCCGCGCCGATCGCCGTCAGAAACGCGTCCAGGCCCAGATTGGGCCCCCCGACACGGCGGATGATCCCGAAGTGCGCGGCGAAATGGGACAGGAAGTCCAGACGTTCGGGCTCCGCCGGGCAACGCAGCACGCTGTCGCGCAGATCCGCCGGGCGTAGCTGCCGGGCATCGGCCAGCGGGTGGCGTGCGCTGACGACCGCGTCGACGGGTTCGAGTCTGACCGGGCGGCCGACCGGTGCCGTGCCCTGCCGGAAGGTGGGCAGCCTGCCGAGGCCCGCGCTCACCTCACCGCGCCGCACCGCCTCGGCCACGGCGGAGAAGTCCCGGCCGGTGCCGGGTTCGACGTCGATCCACGGATGGTCGGCAAGTACGTCGGCCAGCGTACGCAGCGGCCCGAACAGATGGCCCCAGACATCGATCCGCAGGCGTCGCCGACCGCCGCGGACGGCATTGACGGCGTCGTCACCCGCGGCGAGTGCACGGCGGGCGGGGGCGAGGAACCGTTCACCCGCCCCGGTGAGCCGCACGCCCCGCACGCCCTTGCCGCGGTCCAGCAGCCGTGCCCCGAGGGCGGACTCGAGACCCGCTACGCGTTTGGACAGTGCCTGCTGGCTGATCCCGAGCGAGGCGGCTGCGCTGCCGAAGTGGAGCCGGTCCGCGACCGCGGTGAAGGCGCGAACCTGCGCCAGGTCCAGATCCATGCGTCTCACCATAGGTGACAACCATTGGTTGTCACCTTGGGCCGGAGGTTGTTGGACCGGCGGGCCGCGGGGCGGTCTGCTGGGTGCATGACGTCGTTCCTCGATCTGCCCGATGTACCGGCCCAGTTCACCGCGGGCAACCGTTCGCGCGCCGTGGCCGCAGGTCTCGATCCGTACGAGTACGACCGGGTCACTGCGACCCTCGTCTCTCTCCACGAGTGGCCCGCCGCGTTCCACGCGACGGGGCTGGCGCATCGGGTCGCTGCCGAGGCGTACGAGGCCGGGGGACACACGGTCTCGGCCGGTGAGGCGTACCGGCTGGCGGCCCGCTGGTTCCACTTCGCGGTGCTGCTGCCGCACCCCGACCGGGAGTCGGCCGCGCGGATCGCGGCCGCCTGCGACGACATGATGCGGCGCGCGCTCGCCCATCTCGATCCGCGGGCCGTGCGGATGGAGGGATCGGGCTTCGCGGGCTGGCTGCGCCGGCCGCGCGACGGGGACGACGGCCGGCCGCGCGACGAGGGAGGCGGCCGGCCGCCGGTCGTCCTGCTGGTACCCGGACTGAACTCCGGGAAGGAGGAGTTCCACGAGGTGGCCGAGGCTCTGCTACGACGCGGGGTGGCGGTCCTCGCGGTGGACGGGCCCGGCCAGGGCGTCCTGGCGGCGAAGCAGGCTCCCCGGGCGGACTTTCAGCACGTGGTCACCGAGGCGGCCGACGCGCTGGCGGCCAGGGACGACGTCGACGGCGGAAGGCTCGGCGTACTCGGCCTCAGTCTCGGCGGCTACTACGCCGCGGTCGGTGCCGCGCACGAGCCGCGCGTCCGGGCCGCCGCGGCAGTCAGCTGCCCGTACCGGCTGGAATGGGAGGAGCTGCCGCTCTTCGTCGTGGAGACGCTCACCCAGCGGTGCGGCGATGCGGCGGCGGCGCGGGAGTTCGTCCGCGGGATCGATCTGCGCGGGGTGGCCGGGCGTATCGCCTGTCCCCTGCGCGTCGTCGACGGCGGTGACGACATCACGCCCGGAGTGACGGCCGGCGAGCAGTTGGCCGTGGACGCGCCCCGCGGTGAATACGTGGTCGTCCCGCACGGCGACCATCTGCTCGGCAACGCCCGCGCGGACTGGCTGCCCGCCACCGCCGACTGGCTGGCCGGCCGTCTGACGGACGGCTCCTGACGGGGCCGGACCGCGGCCCGGCCCGCACCGGGCGCGGTCCCCACGCGTCAGACGCGGTCGGACACGCCGAGCAGGTAGTGGAAGCTGCCCTCCTTGTACGCCGTCAGGAACAGGCTCTCTCTGCGCCCCTTGTGCGCCCCCACCCCGCCGCGCACTCTCAACACGCCATGGGCGCATGATCGTTCATGCGCCGGATGCCCGGCACTGCGCCGCGACGCGCACTGCGGCGGCCGGTGCCGTGGTGGTCGACTACGCCGCCGGGACGGGTGCCGGGCCGGTCGCGTGCAGCAGCGGGCTCTTGTGGCGCAGCAGCCACTGCCGGTATGCCGCCGCCCGCAGCGCCGCCTCACGGTAGGCCGCCGCCAGGTCCGCGTACACCGCGTCGTGGAACTCGCGCGGGCCGTGTCCAGAGAACAGCAGCAGTCGCACGGCGAGGGGGTCGCCGCGCAAGGGCCGGATCGCCATGTCGTCACGAGGGCCGGAGGTGGGCTGGCAGGGCGCCACGGCCTCGCCGACCGCTATCAGGGACGCGGCCGTGTGGTAATCACCGTGCAACACCGGCGGGTTGAGGCCCGCCGCGTCCAGCACCCGGCGCAGCGCGTCCCATTCACCGTCGACCGTCGGATCGACCATCCAGCGGTCACCGGCGAGATCGGCCAGCTCGACGACGGGCGCGGCAGCCGCCGGATGGTCGCGTGCCATCGAGACGAACTGCGGCTCCCGCTCGACGAGTACGCGCCTGTCGAGGCCCTCGGGCACCTGTAACGGACACCCCTCCACCTCGTGCACGAACGCGACGTCGAGCAGCCCGGAAGCGACCATCCGCAGCAGCGCGTTGGCCGAGACATCCATATGGAGCGAGAGGTCGGTGCCCGGCAGCCGCTGCCGCAGCCTGCGCAGCCATCCGGGGAGGGCCCGGCTCGCCGTCGACCCGATGCGCAGCTGCGGGCCGCCCTCCCGGGCCGCGGCCGCCTTCGTCTCGGCGACGAGCACGGCGAGTCCGTTGACGAGCGGCCGGGCACGGCTGAGCACGGAACGGCCAAGCGGGGTGGGCCGACAGCCGGTGCGCTCGCGCGAGAACAGCTGCGCGCCGAGGAAGTTCTCGATACGGCGCAGCTGCGTGGTCAGGGAGGGCTGGCTCACGCCGAGCTGCCGGGCGGCTTTGTGCAGGCTGCCGGTGTCGGCGATGGCGCACAGCGCACGCAGGTGCCTCACCTCGAGCTCCATGGCTTCGAGCGTAGAGCCGCCCCAACTGTCACACCAGGCACCCGAGTCGGTGCACGCCGGGCGGATCGGGACAGTCCGCGCGGGCCGGGTGATGCACTCGCGCTATCGCCGCCTGACATCATCCCGGCGGGGCGCGGGCTCCTCGACACTCGGCCTACCGCATTTCGTCAACCGGACGAGCAGGAGCCCCCCATGCGTCATCCCAGAACGTTACTCTCCGCCGCAATCGGCCTCGGCCTCGCCGCCGCGCTGGCCGTTCCCGCGACCGCAGCTGCCACCTCCCCGGCCAACTCCCCTGCGGCCGCAGCAGCCACGTCGTCGTACGCCGCCTACGAAGGCTCCGCCGAGGACGCGAAGGCGACCAAGGCCTTCTTCGACGCGGTGGTGAAGTCGGTCACGGAGAAGCGTGCCGCCAACCCCGGCGCCCAGGCCGTGACCGTCGTCTACAACGCGAGCAACGCCCCGTCCTTCCGCAGCCAGATAGCCAGCAGCACCCAGATCTGGAACGGCTCGGTCTCCAACGTGCAACTGGTGGAGGGCTCGGGCGCCGACTTCACGTACCACGAGGGCAACGATCCGCGCGGCTCGTACGCGAGCACCGACGGCCACGGACGCGGCTACATCTTCCTCGACTACCGGCAGAACCAGCAGTACAACTCGACCCGCGTCACGGCCCACGAGACCGGTCATGTGCTCGGTCTGCCGGACCACTACTCCGGGCCGTGCAGCGAGCTGATGTCGGGCGGCGGCCCCGGCACGTCGTGCCAGAACGCGTACCCGGACGCACAGGAGCGTTCCCGGGTGAACCAGCTGTGGGCCAACGGGCTCGCGGCCGCCCTGGCGCGCATCTCCTGAGCTCACGAGTGACCGCACGATCCGCGGTCGCCCCCATGGTCCGCGGTGAATCGGGCGCCCCGCCGTGCACGGCGGGGCGCCCCCGCGCATCCAGGGGGCGGACCTTCGCCCTCCGCTACCTGCGCCAGGAGCGGAAATCCCGGCCCGCCGCAGCCGCCCGCGCCATGCTGGCGGTCATGAGCAACGACACGGGCAACCGGCCGGACTTGCCTTCCGGCACTCTGTACGAGGCCGTGGGCGGCCTCGACGCGCTGCGACGACTGAGCAACACCTTCTACGAGGGCGTACTGGCCGATCCGCTGCTCGCCCCGGTCTTCGCCGATTTCACCCCGACGCACATCGAGCACGTGGCCGTATGGCTGGCCGAGATCTTCGACGGACCCGCCCGGTTCACCGACGAACTGGGCGGACATCAGTCCCTGCTCCGCGCCCACCTCGGACTGCGTATCACCGAGGAGCAGCGGTTGCGCTGGATGGAGCTGATGACGGAAGCGGTGGCGAAGGAGCTGCCCGACGACGAACTGCTGCGCCGCCGGGTGGTGGAGTACTTCGACTGGGGGACGAAGATCGCCCGTGCCGTCTCGGCCGATCCGGCCGGTACGGATCTCGGGGATCCGGGTCCCACCCCCCGCTGGGGCTGGGACGGACTGCGCTGACCTCGGGACTGCGGAGGTGACTCAGGTCCCCGCCGGTTCCCGGTACCCGAGTTCGGCTCCGTCGGGCAGCTGACCGCGGATTCTGCCGAGTGCCGCGTCGAAATCGCCGTCCCCGACGCCCGCCTCGTACGCGGTGCCACCGCAGTGCAGCGTCAGATTGAGGTCCGCGCGATCGACGCCCGCACCGTTCTGCGCGGACTCCCCCAGCGTCAGAAGACAGCTGAGCGTCGCCCGCTGCACTGCACCGTCCACCCGGACGGGCAGCGGCATGTCCCATTCCAGTACGCAGGAGGAGAGCACGTCCCCGGCGGCCTCGGCCCGCAGGGCGGCGAACGTCGCACCCCCGTACTCAACACCTCTGATGCGCGTGCGCAATTGGCCGCCGGCCGCGGCTATGGTGACCGCTTCCGCGCCCGTCCGGTCGCGGAACCAGCCCGCCCAGACCTCAGTCGACTCCGATGACATGCGCGGACTGTAGCGGTACCCCTGCCTCCGCCGTGCAACAGGTGCCGTTGCAACGGGCTGTCGGGAGTGCGCTGTGGGCGTCTCATGCCCTGCTGACCCCTTCGCCCGATGCGTCGCCTCCCTCGGCGACGGACCTGGCGGCTTCGTCGGCATCGCTCCTCGCAGTCGCGGCACCGCTCTTCGCCGTCGCGGTGGCGCTGTCCTCGACGCCTGCGGTGCCGGCGCTCCGCGAGCAGTCGGGGTTGTCGCACGGCCCCGGGTGCCAGGTGGGGACGAACGCCCCCAATGTCTTGTGGCGCTTGATGACCGTGCCGACGGGCCGACCGCAAGCGGGACACGCACCCTCCTGCGGACGGCGGGCGGCGCCGTGCCGTTCATTTCCTTTGCTGCCCATGTGGCCAGAATATGCCGCTATGGGCGGCCCGGACAGGCGAGCCGACGCGGTCAGCTCGTCCGGGCGTACGTCCGCACGACCACTCCGTTGTCGAAGGACCGCATGGACTGCAGCGTGAACTCGGAGATCCGGAAGGGGGCGGCGAACATCGGCATGCCCGAGCCGAGCACCACCGGGTAGGTCTTGATGACGAGCTCGTCGACCTCGTCCAGCAGCTGGCCGGCGAGCTGTGCGCCGCCGCACAGGTAGATACCGAGACCGTCCTCCTGTTTCAGGTCGCGGACGGTGGCCGCGACGTCGCCGGAGACGATCCGCACATTCGGGTCGGGCGACGTGGCGATGCTGCGCGACGCCACGTACTCGCGCAGGTGCGCATACGGACTGGTGATGCCGAACTTCAGCGCCAGGTCGTAGCTGGCGCGGCCCTGGATGATCGTGTCGAACTCGGTGTTGGGGGCTTCGTCGACACCGAAGGCCCGGCGGGCAGCCGTCGGCAGGGTGTCCGCCGCCTCGTCGCGCATGTACGCGAGGTAGTCGCCGGTCACGAACCGGGTGAAGAAGTCCGCCTCGCCGCCAGGGGCTCCGATGAACCCGTCGATGGAGGCGGCGATGAAGTAGCCGAGCTTGCGCAAACCTGATCCTTCTGCAGGGGAGTAGGGCGGCAGTGACGGCCGGGCACATCCTCACCCGACCCTCGACCACTCCGCCTATAGTGCTTCACCTGTAGTGGTTACGCAAGGCTTCTCTGCTCCGGGATACGGAAGCAGAGATTCCGCGCTCTGGCTGCCGCCTGCCTCTCGGGCGCCGGACGTCAGCGCGTCCGTCGTGTGACGAACTCCGCCAGTGCCAGCAGATCGCCGGCCGCCGCCAGATCCGGAACCGCCCGGGACAGTTCCCCCACCGCCCGCGACATCCGGTCCGCCGCCTGCAACTGCGCCCAGTCGCGCCCGCCGGCGCGGTCGACCGCCGACGCTGCCCGCGCCACCGCCGCGGGGCTCATCGGCCGCCGGTAGAGCCCGGCCAGCTCCTCACCGGCCGGAGTGCCGGACGCCAGCGCGGCCACCACCGGGAGGGACTTCTTGTGCGCGGCCAGATCGGCCCCGGCCGGCTTGCCCGTACGCTCCGGGTCCCCCCAGATGCCGATCAGATCGTCGATGAGCTGGAACGCCAGGCCCGCCTCCCGCCCGAACGCGTCCATCGCACCCACCGCCTCGTCGTCGGCACCGGCGTACAGCGCGCCCAGCGCACAGGCGCAGCCCAGCAGCGCACCCGTCTTGGCCGTCGCCATCCCGAGGCACTCCTCCAGCGTGACCTCGTCCGGTGCGCGCTCCTCGAAGGCGCAGTCCGTCTGCTGCCCCGCGCACAGTTCGATGACACAGGCGGTGAGCCGTGCCGAGGCGGCGACCGAGGACGGATCCTGATCCTCGGCGAGCAGGCGCAGCGCCAGGGCGAACATGGCGTCACCCACGACGATGGCGTCCGCCGTGCCGAACACCGTCCATGCGGTGGGCCGGTGCCTGCGGGTGGCGGCCTCGTCGATGACGTCGTCGTGCAGCAGCGTGAAGTTGTGCGCCAGCTCCACGGCTGTCGCGGCGTGCACCGCCCGGCGGGGGTCGCCGCCAAGCGCCGCGCACGCCGCCAGGACGAGCGCGGGCCGGATGGCCTTTCCGCCCGCCCCGGCAGCCGGCTGCCGTCGGCCTGCTCCCAGCCGAAGTGGTATCTCGCCACCCGGCGCATCGCCCCGGGCAGAGTGTCGATCGCGGCACGGAGATGCGGCTGGACCGCGCCGCGGGAGCGCTCCAGCAGGACGACGGCCTCTCGGCCCTCGACCGTTTCCGGCATGGTCAACTGGCGGTCCTTTCCCGGGGGACGGTGGGCAGCGCGGTGCGGGGACGTAGGAAGGACACACCCCCGCACCTCCCATCAGCGCCAGCGGCTCACCTCCACGTTCTCTAGGACGCCGAGGGCGTCGGGGACCAGCACGGCGGCGGAGTAGTACGCGGTGACCAGGTACGAGATGATCGCCTGCTCGTCGATGCCCATGAAGCGCACCGAGAGACTCGGCTCGATCTCGTCCGGGATGCCGGTCTGATGCAGTCCGATCACCCCCTGGTCGGCCTCGCCCGTACGCATACAGATGATGGATGTCGTCCGGGCGTCCGAGATCGGGATCTTGTTGCACGGGAGGATCGGCACACCGCGCCAGGCCGGCACGTGATGGCTGCCGATCTCCACGCTGTCGGGCACCAGACCGCGTTTGTTGCACTCGCGCCCGAAGGCGGAGATTGCCCGCGGATGGGCGAGGAACAGCTTCGACCCGCGGCGCCGCGAGAGCAGTTCGTCCATGTCGTCGGGGCTCGGCACCCCGTCGTGGGGCTGCAGCCGCTGGCCGTAGTCGCAGTTGTTGAGCAGACCGAACTCGCGGTTGTTGACCAGCTCGTGCTCCTGGCGCTCGCGCAGGGCCTCGACGGTCAGCCGCAACTGCTGCTCGGTCTGGTTCATCGGCTGGTTGTAGAGGTCGGCGACCCGACTGTGCACCTTCAGCACGGTCTGCGCGACGCTCAGTTCGTACTCGCGGGGCGCGCCGTCGTAGTCGACGTAGGTGTGCGGGACGAGGGCTTCGCCGACATGACCCGCCGACAGGTCGATCGCCGCTTCGCCGTACTTGTTCGTACGCTGCTCGGGCAGGGCCGCAAGACCCGCCAGGTGGATGCGCAGCGACTCCGCGCGGTCGGCGAGGTTGACCACGTCGTCCCGGGTGAGCACCAGCACGGTGCAGGCAGTGGCCGCCCGCGCGGTGTACTGCCAGACGGCCTCCCGGTCGGTGAGCGACTGGTCCCCGAAGTAGGCGCCGTCGGCGAGGACTTCGACCACCGCCTCGTCCCCGTAGGGGCCCTCGCCGATCTGCTCGACCCTGCCGTGCGCCAGCAGGTAGACGCGGTCCGCCGCGTCACCGCCGACCGCCAGAACCTCCCCCGGCGCGAACTCCCGCTGCTCGCACCGCTGCGCCAGCTCCGTGAGCGCCGACTCGTCGCCGAAGTCGCGCAGCGCCGGCAGCTCACCGAGCTCGGCGGGGATGACCGCCACCTGGTTGCCGGTCTGGACGAAGGTCACCCGCCCGTCGCCGACCGAGTAGCTCAGCCGGCGGTTCACGCGGTACGTACCGCCCTGCACCTGCACCCACGGCAGCATCCGCAGCAGCCACCGCGAGGTGATCTCCTGCATCTGCGGGGCGGACTTGGTGGTGGTCGCGAGATTCCGCGCGGCGGCGGTGCCGAGACTCTGCTGGGGCGACTGCTCCCGGACGTCCTCGCCGACGGAACCAACCGAACCGACCGTCATGTGACTCCCTCTCGATCACGGATCTGACCTGCAGGGGAAAGCCTTTCAGTACAGTGCGTCATCGCGCCATTACACAAATGAGTGTGACTGGATCATGCGTCATTGGGCAGCGGCCGGATCGGTTCGCACACCCGGCGACAATGAGGGGGTGACCCGGGAAACGCTCGACCTGACCAGCGCGCTGCGGCCCCGGCTGCCGTCGCCGCTGCAGCCGGTCGACGACGAGCGTTTCGCCCGGCACGGCGTACGGCTGCTGCTCAAGCGGGACGACCTGATCCACCCCGATCTGCCGGGCAACAAATGGCGCAAGCTGGTCCCGAACCTGCGCGCCGCCGACGGCCGGACGGTGCTGACCTTCGGCGGCGCGTACTCCAACCATCTGCGCGCCACGGCCGCGGCCGGCCGGCTGCTGGGCTTCCCCACGATCGGTGTCGTACGGGGCGACGAACTGGCCACCCGCCCGCTGAACCCGTCGCTGAGCCGGTGCGCCGCGGACGGGATGCGGCTGCTCTTCGTGGACCGCACGACCTACCGAGCCAAGGACGACCCCGACGTCCTCGCGCGGATCCTGCGGGACGCCGGGACCCGCGAGGTGTACACAGTCCCCGAGGGCGGCAGCAACGCATCGGCCGTACACGGCTGCACGGAGCTGGGCCGCGAGCTGCGCGGGCGGGCGGGTGTCGTCGCGGTCGCCTGCGGCACCGGCGGCACTCTGGCCGGTCTGGCCGCCGGACTCACCGAGGGGCAGCGCGCCCTCGGCTTCCCGGTCCTGCGCGGTGGTTTCCTGGGCGGGACGGTGCGCGCCCTGCAGGAGGCCGCATTCGGCGGCCCGGCCGGGAACTGGTCGCTGGACGACCGCTTCCACTGTGGCGGATACGCCCGTACGACCCCCGAACTCGATGCGTTCGCCGAGGACTTCGAGGACCGGCACGGACTCGCCGTCGAACGTCTCTATGTCGCCAAAGCGCTTCACGGACTGACCACGCTGACCGCCGAGGGCGCCTTCCCCCGTGGCAGCACGGTCGTCGCCGTGATCACGGGCAGCAGGGGCGGCTCGGCTCAGGCCTCCTCGCGATAGGCGGCCGCCTCCTCGAGGTCCAGGCGGCGCAGCAGCGTGCGCATCATCTCGTCGTCGATCAGCCGGCGGTTGCGCAGCTCGACGAAGACGTCCCGCTCCGCGGAGATCATCTCCCTGGCCAGCCGCCGGTAGGTGTCGTCCGCGGACTCCCCGGTGATCTCGTTCACCGCGCCGAGCCGCTCCCACACCGCGTTGCGCCGCCGCTCCAGCACCGTACGGAGCCGGTCCGCCAGCGGCTGCGGCAGGGCGTTGCGCTCGTCCGAGAGCAACTCCTCCAGGCGCTGTTCGGCCGCGGTGGACGCCTCGCTCTGCGCCTGCGCCTCCGCCAGCGTCTCGGCGTACACGTCGCGTCCGGGCAGTTTCAGCACACGGATCAGTGCGGGCAGCGACAGCCCCTGGACCACCAGGGTGCCGATGACGGTGGTGAACGTGAGGAAGAGGACCAGATTGCGGGCAGGGAACGGCTCGCCGTCGGACATGGTCAGCGGGATGGAGAACGCGATCGCCAGCGAGACCACACCCCGCATGCCGGCCCAGCCGACGATCAGCGGTGCCTTCCAGGTGGTGTCCGGCTCCCGCTTCCTGATCCTCTTCGACAGGAAGCGCGGCAGGAAGGTCGCCGGATAGACCCACAGGAACCGGACGGCGACGACGGTCACGAAGACTCCCACCGCGTACCAGAGCGCCTCGCCGACCCCGTACGCGCCGAGGCCCTCCACCACGATCGCCAGCTGGAGTCCGATCAGGGCGAACACCGCGGACTCCAGGACGAACGCGACCACTCTCCAGACCGCCTCCTCCTGCAGCCGCGTCGCGAAGTCGACCTGCGAGGAGTGGTGGCCCAGATAGAGCGCGACGACGACCACGGCGAGCACGCCGGAAGCGTGCACCTCCTCGGCGGCCGCGTACGCGATGAACGGGATCAGCAGCGACAGCGTGTTCTGCAGGAGCGCTTCCTTCAGATGCGTGCGCAGCCAGTGGATGGGGATCATCAGGACCAGCCCGACCCCGATCCCGCCGAGCGAGGCCAGCGCGAACTCCCACAGGCCGCCGCTCCAGCTCGCGCCCTCGCCGATCGCGGCGGCCAGCGCCACCTTGTACGCGGTGATCGCCGTCGCGTCGTTCACCAGGGATTCACCCTGGAGGATCGTGGTGATACGAGTCGGCAGACCCAGCCTGCGCGCGATGGCCGTCGCGGCGACGGCGTCCGGCGGCGCGACGACGGCGCCGAGCACGAGCGCCGCGGTGAGCGGCAGATCGGGCACGAAGAGAAAGGCGAGATAGCCGACGACCAGGGTGGCGAACAGGACGTAACCGACGGACAGCAGCGCGACCGGGCGGATGTTTGCGCGCAGATCGAGGTACGAAGCGTCCAGGGCCGCGGTGTGCAGCAGCGGCGGCAGGATCAGCGGCAGCACGATGTGCGGATCCAGGTGGTAGTCGGGCACGCCCGGCAGATAGGAGGCGATCAGCCCGGCCGCGACGAGCATCAGAGGCGCCGGGACCGGCGTCCGGCGGGCGGCGCCCGCGACCGCCGCACTCACGGCAATGAGCCCCACCAGTGACAATGCTTCCATCACACCGACCTCGCGTCCGTCACCTGCGTCGTAACCTGGCAATCATGAGCGAGTGCCCGCATGTAGGAGAACTGCCGCGCCCCGAGCCGGTGCCGCTGAGCCAGACCTGCACGGAGTGCCTGGCGGTCGGCGGCCACCCCGTCCAGCTGCGCATCTGCCTGGTGTGCGGGCATGTGGGCTGCTGCGACTCGTCGCCACTGAAGCATGCCAGCACCCACTTCCAGGACACCGCCCATGCGGTGATGCGCAGCTTCGAGCCGGGTCAGGTGTGGCGGTGGTGCTTTGTGGACGGTTCGATCGTCTGAGCCCTGGGTACGTCAACCATCCCCCGGTTCCGCGCAATTGGTCGGCGCAGACCTCTAGCCACTGTGAGTACTCGTAGGCTTACCATGAGTGACAGTTATCGGCTCGGGGGTCACGGCGACACGGAACCATGGATCGCGATAGCGTCGCCAGGCCAGTACCGGCTACGTAATCGACTACGTGCCGTATGGCCGCGGGTCGTTCGCCCGTGGCCCAGAAAGAGCTTGTGCCACCTTGGAGGTGAGGGTGTCCCAGATCGCAGGCGAGCCCGGGACTCAGGACTTCGTGGAAGTCCGGCTGCCGGCTGCGGGTGCCTACCTGTCCGTGTTGCGTACGGCCACGGCCGGCCTCGCAGCGCGCTTGGACTTCACCCTCGACGAGATCGAGGATCTGCGGATCGCGGTCGACGAGGCGTGCGCGATCCTGCTCCAACAGGCCGTTCCCGGGTCGGTGCTGAGCTGCGTGTTCCGGCTCGTGGACGACTCCCTCGAGGTGACGGTCTCGGCGCCCACGACCGACGGGCGCGCACCGGAGCGCGACACCTTCGCCTGGACGGTGCTCTCCGCACTGGCCGGAAAGGTCGACTCCTCGGTCGCCGACGACCGTACTGTCTCCATCAGCCTGTACAAACAGCGCGGCGCGGGACCCGGGCCGGCGTGATCAACGGAAACGGGGATGGTCCGATGCGGGAGGACGAGGAGCGTGGCCCCAGGGTGCTGAGCGCGTCGGCCGGCATCCCGGAGCAGCAGGCGCGGCCGCACCCGGTGGTGGACGAGCCCGAGGGCCGGAGGGCCACGGCGGAGCAGGCGCGGGCAGAGCAGGCGGACCGTATGAGCGAGCAGCAGCATCAGCACGACCCTCATGACCGCAGCGGGGCGCGGGCGATGTTCATCGAGCTGCGCAAGCTGCCCGAGCAGTCGCCCGAGCGTGCAGAGCTGCGTAATCAGCTCGTCCGTATGCATCTGCCGCTCGTGGAGCATCTGGCGCGGCGCTTCCGCAACCGCGGGGAGCCGCTGGACGACCTCACCCAGGTCGCGACGATCGGTCTGATCAAGTCGGTGGACCGGTTCGACCCGGAGCGCGGTGTCGAGTTCTCGACGTACGCGACGCCGACCGTGGTGGGCGAGATCAAGCGCCACTTCCGCGACAAGGGCTGGGCGGTCCGGGTGCCGCGCCGGCTGCAGGAGCTGCGGCTCGCCCTGACCACGGCGACCGCGGAGCTCTCCCAGCAGCACGGCCGCTCACCGACGGTGCACGAGCTGGCCGAGCGCCTGAGCATCTCGGAGGAGGAGGTCCTGGAGGGCCTGGAGTCCGCGAACGCGTACTCCACGCTGTCCCTGGACGTCCCCGACACGGACGACGAGTCCCCGGCGGTCGCGGACACCCTGGGCGCGGAGGACGAGGCGCTGGAGGGCGTCGAGTACCGCGAGTCGCTGAAGCCGCTGCTGGAGGATCTCCCGCCGCGGGAGAAGCGGATCCTGCTGCTGCGCTTCTTCGGCAACATGACCCAGTCGCAGATCGCGCAGGAGGTCGGCATCTCGCAGATGCACGTCTCCCGGCTGCTGGCGCGCACGCTCGCGCAGCTGCGCGAGAAGCTCCTGGTCGAGGAGTAACCCGCACCGCGTTCTCCCGCTCGGCCCGGCGCCTGCAGGGAGGGCGGGGTGCAAAGAGGCTCGGCCGGGACCTACGTGTCCCGGCCCGCGCCGATCCCCAGCGCTTGTGCCGTCGCCGCGTTCACCAGCAGCACCAGGCCCGCGACCGCCACCGCCGCCAGCGCGATGCCGGCCGGAATCAGCGCTCCGGACGCGCGCAACAGCGTCCACGCCGGAATCAGCGCGATCAGCTGGGTGATGATCGCCGGGCCGCGGCTCCAGGCACGCCGGCGCAGCAGCCCGCGCGCGGCCAGCAGCGGGATCGCGCCGAGCGCCAGCAGGGTCACGCCGCCCGTCACCGACTGCGACGGGCTGTCGGGCCTGCCCAGCAGGCCCATCACGAACATGTAGACACCGCCCGCGACAAGCGCCAGCCCCTCGGCGGCACAGACCGCGGCCGCGGCCGTCAGGCGGGTGGGGCGGGGGGTGGGGTCGTCGCTGCTCACCCCTGCAGGGTAGCCGTCACGGGAAACCCGGGGCTGGGCCAGGTACCCCCCGGTAGGTACGCTGCATGGCATGCGCGCACTTCTCGTGGTCAATCCGGCAGCAACCACCACCAGTGCCCGTACACGTGACGTATTGATTCACGCACTCGCCAGCGAGATGAAGCTGGAAGCGATCTCGACCGAGTACCGCGGGCACGCCCGCGACCTCGGCCGCCGGGCCGCGGACTCGGACGACATCGACCTGATCGTCGCCCTCGGCGGCGACGGCACCGTCAACGAGGTCGTCAACGGACTGCTCCACAACGGCCCCGATCCGGAGCGCCTCCCCCGCCTCGCGGTCGTCCCGGGCGGCTCCACGAACGTGTTCGCCCGGGCGCTCGGACTCCCGAACGACGCCGTCGAAGCGACCGGCGCCATCCTGGACGCCTTGCGCGACCGAACCGAGCGCACGGTCGGCCTGGGGCTCGCGGCGGGCACGCCGGGCACCGAGGACGAGGGCGTCCCGCAGCGCTGGTTCACGTTCTGCGCGGGGTTCGGATTCGACGCCGGAGTCGTCGGCCGTGTCGAACAGCAACGCGAACGGGGCAGGCGCTCCACCCACGCCCTCTACATCCGCCAGGTCATGCGCCAGTTCCTGGACGAGCCGCACCGCCGGCACGGCACGATCACCCTGGAGCACCCCGGCGCGGAGCCTGTGCAGGACCTCGTGCTGTCCATAGTCTGCAACACCTCCCCCTGGACCTACCTGGGCAATCGCCCGGTGTACGCGTCCCCGAAGGCGTCCTTCGACACGGCGCTCGACGTGCTCGGACTGTCGAAGCTGTCGACCCCCGCGGTGGCCCGCTACGCGACCCAGCTGCTCACCTCCAGCCCCGAGCGCGGCCCGCACGGCAAGCACGCCCTCACGCTGCACGACCAGACCGACTTCACCTTGCATTCAAAGGTCCCGCTGCCCTTCCAGATGGACGGTGACCACCTCGGGCTGCGCACCAGCGTGACGTTCACAGGCGTACGCCGTGCACTGCGTGTGATTGTGTGAGCGGAAGGACCGAAAGTCCTTTATCTCGAACGTATGGGCCAGCCTCCACCCCATAGAAGTACGGCTGTGACCTAGTCGACACCGAGGAATCAAAAAAAACTTTCCGGAAGGGGTTGTATCCGCCGCCGAGGTTTGCGAATCTCTACATGGCGATCGGGACGGCCCGCAACATCGGCCCCACAGACCGCCGGAACCCCTTCAATGAATCCCAGGACCCAACGCCGGGCAACTGGCAGTCGGCCCTTCCCTTGCGGGGGGATTCGTGAAAGCGTTCACATTCACAAGCAACCTGCATGTAATACCAAGGAGAGGTAGCAGCCATGGACTGGCGTCACAACGCCGTTTGCCGCGAGGAAGACCCCGAGCTCTTCTTCCCCATCGGCAACACTGGTCCTGCGCTGCTGCAGATCGAGGAAGCCAAGGCCGTCTGCCGTCGCTGCCCCGTCATGGAGCAGTGCCTGCAGTGGGCGCTCGAGTCCGGCCAGGACTCCGGCGTCTGGGGTGGCCTCAGCGAGGACGAGCGCCGCGCGATGAAGCGCCGTGCCGCTCGCAACCGGGCGCGTAACGCCAGCGCCTGACGCCCCCTGCTACGAGCCTCAGCCGGCGGCGCGTGCAGCGAGCACGCACTCACCGCCTTCGAGCCGCAGCGCGCAGTACCCCCGATGCGCATCGCACACGCGAGCAACGAGCTTCGAGCCCTGGACCGATTCATACGGTCCGGGGCTCTTCGCTGTGCGCGGCGCCGGGACGGCCGCTGGGCCCGATCCGCCGGCCGCGCCCTTTCGCTTGTCGGGGACAGACCCTATCGCTTGTCCGGGACGGGGATGTCGAGGACGACTCGGGTGCCGCGGTCCGGTTCGGATGCGGGAAGCATGTCGAAGCTTCCGCCCAGTTCCCCCTCCACCAGGGTCCGCACGATCTGCAGGCCCAGGTTCCCCGCGCGCTGCGCGTCGAAGCCCGCGGGCAGCCCGCGGCCGTTGTCCTGGACGGTGATGAGCAGCCGGGGGGTCTTCTCCGCACGGGAGTCGCCCCGGACTGCGGACACCTCGACCGAGCCGTGCTCGGCCGGCCCGAAGGCGTGCTCCAGAGCGTTCTGCAGCACCTCGGTGAGCACCATGGACAGCGGCGTGGCGATCTCGGCGTCGAGGATGCCGAAGCGGCCGGTGCGTCGGCATTCGACCTTTCCCGGTGAGATCTCGGCGACCATCGCGATCACCCGGTCCGCGATCTCGTCGAACTCGACGCGCTCGTCCAGATTCTGGGACAGCGTCTCGTGCACGATCGCAATCGAACCGACGCGCCGGACGGCCTCGTTGAGCGCCTCACGGCCCCGCGTCGAGTCCATCCGGCGGGCCTGGAGGCGCAACAGGGCCGCCACGGTCTGGAGGTTGTTCTTCACCCGGTGGTGGATCTCCCGGATGGTCGCGTCCTTGGTGATCAACTCCCGCTCGCGGCGCCGCAGTTCCGTGACGTCGCGCAGCAGGACCAGGGATCCGATCCGCACGCCCTTGGGCTTGAGCGGGATGGCGCGCAGCTGGATCACACCGCCGTTGCCCTCGACCTCGAACTCCCGGGGCGCATAGCCGCTGGCCAGTTTGACCAGGGCCTCGTCGACCGGGCCGCGGGAGGGGGCGAGTTCGTCGGTGGTCTGGCCGAGGTGGTGACCCACGAGATCGGAGGCGAGGCCGAGGCGGTGATAGGCGGAGAGTCCGTTGGGGCTCGCGTACTGGACGATGCCGTCCGCGTCGAGCCGGATGAGGCCGTCACCGACGCGTGGGGACGCGTCCATCTCCACCTGCTCGCCCGGGTAGGGGAAGGAGCCGGCCGCGATCATCTGGGCGAGGTCGGAGGCGGACTGGAGGTAGGTGAGCTCCAGGCGGGAGGGCGTGCGCACGGTGAGCAGATTGGTGTTGCGGGCGATGACGCCGAGGACCCGGCCCTCACGGCGTACGGGGATGGACTCGACCCGTACGGGCACCTCCTCGCGCCATTCCGGGTCACCCTCGCGCACGATCCGGCCCTCGTCGAGCGCCGCGTCGAGAAGCGGGCGGCGGCCGCGGGGAACGAGATGGCCCACCATGTCGTCCTGGTAGGAGGTGGGGCCGGTGTTGGGGCGCATCTGGGCGACGGAGACGTAGCGTGTGCCGTCGCGGGTCGGGACCCACAGGACGAGGTCGGCGAAGGAGAGGTCGGAGAGCAGCTGCCACTCCGAGACCAGCAGATGGAGCCACTCGAGGTCGGATTCACTCAGAGCGGTGTGCTGGCGGACGAGTTCGTTCATGGAGGGCACGTGTGCGAGGGTACCTGCGGGCTGAACCCGGTCGTCCGATCACCCGTGCTTAAGTATGGCGCGGGAACTAAACTCTGCAGATACATGGACAGCCACGAATGGTCTAGTCCACAATGAAGCCACGAACCGAAGAACCTCCGCCCTCCCCGCACAGGAGGGTGGAACGAGGCCCCCGGCGCTCTCTGCCCTGACTGCGCCGAGGCCTCCCACGGCCGACCGGGACCGCACACCCTTCGGCCGAGAACTCCGGGCTGCGGTGCCGGACGGGTTGAGGGTCCCGTCGCGGCGCCGCGGCCCGCGGGTGGTTCCGGGGCCGTTTTCCGCCGCGCGGATGTCCCGTCCGGCACAGGAACGCGCGCGGGCGTGACGACGGGCGGGCCCCTCATCATCACCCGCCCGTCGCGATCACGGCCCCTGCCGTACGGTCAGCGCGTCTCGGTCACCTTTGCCAGCGCTCGCGGCGCGTCCGGGTCCTGCCCGCGCGCGATGGTCACCTCGTAGGCCATCAGCTGGAGCGGCAGGATCTCCAGGATCGGCTGCAGTTCCTCCGGGACGCCCTCGGTGGGCAGCACGAAGCCCGCCGACGCCGCCTCGACCTGCGGTGCCGGGCCCACCACGAACAGATCGGCGCCCCTGCCGCGCAGCCGGTCGAGCACCGGTTGCAGGGCCTCACCGCCCTTGCCGCTGGTGACGACCGCGATGACCGGGGAGATGTTGTCCACCATGGCGAGCGGACCGTGCAGCAGGTCGGCGCCGGAGTACGCGAGGGCCGGGATGTAGCTCGTCTCCATGAGCTTCAGGGCCGCCTCCTTCGCCGTGGGGTAGCCGTAGCCGCGCGAGGTGATGACCATCCGCTCGGCGAAGCGGTAGCGGGAGGCCAGGGCGCGGACCTCGTCCTGACGGCCCAGGATGTGCGCGGCGAGCTCCGGCAGGGCCTTTGCCGCCGCGCCGTCACCCCCGCCCAGGCCCTCCACCAGCAAGTAGAGGGCCAGCAGGGAGGCGGTGTACGTCTTGGTGGCGGGCAGCGCCTTCTCGGGGCCGGCCATGATGTCGATGTGGAACTCGGAGACCGCCGCCAGCGGCGAGTCCGGGTTGTTGGTCACCGCGAGGGTGATCGCGCCCGCCTCCCGTGCCGCCTTGGTCGACGCCACCAGGTCCGGTGAGCCCCCGGACTGGCTGACGGTGACGACCAGCACGTCGGTGAGGTCGGGCCGGGCACCGTACGCGGTCGTGGTGGACATCGAGGTCAGCCCGCACGGCAGGCCGAGCCGGATCTCCAGCAGGTACTTCGCGTACAGCGCCGCGTTGTCGGAGGTGCCGCGCGCGGTCAGCAGGACGAAGCGCGGTGCGCGGGCCGAGATCGCGGCGGCCACCTCGCGGATCCGCGGCGCACCCTCTTCGAGGATGCGTCGCAGGACAGCGGGCTGCTGTGCCATCTCGCCGGACATGATCCGGCCCGGGTGCTCGTCGTGCTCGGCCGAAATCGTGGCGGACATGCCGGGTGCCTCCCAGAGGGCGGTCCAGGTGCCGGGCGCACGGGGCTTCCCGGTGCTCACCCGGCACTGCACGGTCTGCTTCGGTCGGTCAGGCTCCGGCACCTTTGCCGGCGATGACCTCGGCGGCGGCGCGTCCGCAGACACGGGCGGCGCCGTGGGTCGCGATGTGCAGAGCGCCCCTCGGCTCGGCCCGGTTGACACCCATCTCGACCACGACCGCGTCGGGACGGGTCACGAGCAGGGCGTCCAGGGCCGCCGCCATCCAGGGATGGCGGTGGACGTCACGCACCACAGCGACGATCCTACGGTCCCCGGCAGCCGCCAGCACGTCTGCCGCCACGGCCGTCGGAGCCTTCTCGCCGGTGTAGGTGCCGGTGGTGGTGCCGGGCAGCAGCACGGCCAGTTCGGCGGCCACGCCCCACGGGGTCTCGTCCCCGACGGCGATGTTGGCGACCGGAGTGAGGGCGGCTACGTAAGCGGCCTCGGTGAGCGGTTCGTGGACCTGCTCCCCCGACGTGACGCTGACCGCGCGCCGGGCGGCGACCAGGCCGATGTCGGAGCCGGGCGCGGTCCCCTCCTGCGACGCCGCGCCCGGCTCTGCTGCAGCCCCCCTGGCCCGTCGCGTCCAGTCGGCGAGGGCGCGCACTCGCGCCGCTGCGTCGGCCAGCCGCTCCTCGGGCAGGTCGCCGTCCCGTACCGCGTTCACGAGCGCGTCGCGCAGTCGCAGTACGGTCTCCTCGTCGGCGAGGCCGCCGCCGACGCAGATCGCGTCGGCTCCAGCGGCGATCGCGAGGACCGAGCCGCGCTCGATGCCGTACGTCGACGAGATGGCCTGCATCTCCATGCCGTCCGTGACGATCAGGCCCTGGTAGCCCAGCTCTTCGCGCAGCAGGCCGGTGAGGATCTGCGGGCTCAGGGTCGCGGGACGGTTCGGGTCGAGCGCGGGCAGCAGGATATGCGCACTCATCACCGCCTTGGAACCCGCCGCGATGGCCGCGCGGAAAGGAACCAGCTCACGGGCGTGCAACGTGTCGAGATCCACATCGATGCGGGGCAGCGCATGATGCGAGTCGACGTTGGTGTCGCCGTGTCCGGGGAAGTGCTTGGTGCAGGCAGCGACACCGGCCGACTGCATGCCCTCGACGTAGGCGACCGTGTGCCGGGCGGCGAGCTGTGTGCCGGGACCGAAGGACCGCACCCCGATGACCGGGTTGTCCGGATTCGAGTTGATGTCCGCGGACGGCGCCCAGTTGAGGTCCACGCCGCACGCGGCCAGCCGCCGACCGAGTTCATGGGCCACCGCACGGGTGAGGTCCACGTCGTCGATCGAGCCGAGCGCGTAGTTGCCCGGGAACGAGGAGCCGGCGCGCACCTCGAGCCGGGTGACGTCGCCGCCCTCCTCGTCGATGGCGACGAGGACGTCGTCCCGCTCGGCTCGCAACTGTGCGGTGAGCGCCGCGAGCTGGCCGGGCGTGGCGATGTTGCGGCCGAAGAGGCCTACGGCGGAGAGCCCTTCGCCGATCTGCCGCAGCAGCCAGTCCGGCGCGGTGGTGCCGATGAAGCCCGGCTGGAGGACGGTGAGGGCGTCGCGGGTGAGGGTGTCGGATGATCCCCGTACGAGAGTCGTCATGAGGCGGCGTTATCCCTTCACTGCGCCCGAGGTGAGGCCCGCGGCCATCTTCTTCTGGATGATCATGAAGAAGACGACGACGGGAAGTGCGATGAGCGTCGAGGCCGCCATCAGCGCGCCATAGTCCGTCCCGCGCTCGGTGGTGAAGGTCATCAGCCAGACGTTGAGCGTGTACTTGGAGTTGTCGTTGATCAGGATGTACGCGAAGAGGTATTCGTTCCAGGCGTTGACCAGAGCAAAGATCGAGGCGGCCGCGAGACCGGGCGCGAGCAGCGGGAAGACGACGCGGCGGAAGGCGGCCATCCGCGTGCAGCCGTCCACCATCGCCGACTCCTCCAGCTCCACCGGGATGTTCACGACGAAGCCGCGGATCATGACGACCGCGAAGGGCAGGGTGGACACCAGGTAGACGACGATCAGGCCCCAGTACTCGTCGAGGCCGCCGATGGCGTTGAGCTGCGCGTAGATCGGGATGAGCATCGCCGTCGGGGGCAGCATCTGGACCAGGATCAGCACCATCAGCAGCGCCTTGCGGCCGAAGAAGCGGAACCGGCCGATGGCGAGGGCGGCCAGCGTCGCGATGATCATGCCGCCGAGGACGGCGGTGATCGAGACGATGAGACTCGACTGGATCGCCGTGGCGAAGTTCTCCTGCTTCACGGCGCGCGCGAAGTTGTCGAACGTGAACGACGAGGGCCACAGCGTCTGGTCGTACGAGCGGATCTCGTGGTTGGGCCGCACGGCGCTGACGACGAGCCAGTAGACGGGGAACGCCATGACGACGGCGACCACGAGGCCGAGAACGTCGTAGTGCCAGCGCGTCCTTCTGCGGTCCCGCCGCAGGACCTGCCGCGAGCCGGCGGGCGAGGGAGCGGTGGAGGTGCTCATTCGACCTCTCCTGTCTTCATCAGCTGACGCAGGTAGTACACGGCCACACCGGACAGCAGGACGACGGTGATCAGGGCAATGGCGGTGCCCTGGCTGAACGACGTGGACTCGAACGCCTTGGAGAAGGAGTAGAGACCGAGGGTTTCGTAGTCCGGCTCCGGCTTGTTGCCGCGCAGCAGCCAGATCTGGCCGAAGACGTTGAAGTCCCAGATCACCGAGAGCGTGGCCACCATGGTGAACACGGGGCGGATGACCGGCCAGGTGACGAAGCGGAACACGCCGGGCGCGCTCGCACCGTCGAGGGCCGCGGCCTCCTCAAGCTCCTTGGGCACCTGCGTGAGAGCGGCGTACAGCGTGATCACGACGAACGGGATGGCGCCCCAGATGACGAGCAGGGCGATGATGGCGAAGCCCTGCTTCGGGTCGAGGAACCAGTTGTGCCCGAGGAAGTCCTCGCCCACGACCTCGGCTATCAGGGTGTTGATGAGGCCGTAGTCGGAGTCGGAAAGCCAGCGGAAGATGGACGCGGCGACCATAAGCGGCATCGACCACGCGGCGACGAGTGCCGCGGTGAGGACCAGTCGCACCCAGGTCGTCAGCCGCGCCATCAGCAGCGCTGTCAGCAGGCCCAGAGCCATCGTCAGGCCCACGCAGACGACCATGAACACCACGGTGCGGCCGGTGACGGACCAGAATTCGCTGTCACCGAGGATGCCGGTGAACTGGTCGAAGCCGACCCACGGCGGCGACTCGCCCGTCCAGAGCTCTCTGCGGCCCATGTCCTGGAAGGACATGATCACTGTCTTCGTCAACGGGAAGGCGTAGACCGCGGCGATCGCGACGATCGCGGGGAGGACCAGCAGATAGGGAAGGAACGCACCCTTCTTCCGCTGCTGGTGACGGGAATCGGGGCCCCCCTTGCGAGGCACGGGCCGGTCGCCCGTGCCTTCCGGGGCACGTGGTACGGGTACCGGCGGACCGGCGGCCTTGGTGTCGGCGGCAGTCACGTGGCTGACCTTCCGTTTGTTCTTCTGCACCGAAAAGGGCGGGGCGGGGGCCGCGTGATGCGGGCCCCCGCCACCGCCTGGCAAGCCTGGCGAGCCTCCGGCGGGGCGCTGGGAGGCCCAAGGGCTCAGGACTCCTTGTTGATCAGCTCGTTGATCTTCTCGTCGGCCGCCTTGGCGGCCTTCTCCACGGAGTCACCCTTGAGGATGGCCAGGAGCATGTTCTCCAGGACCTCCTCCTTCTCGATCGAGGTCCAGCCCGGGGCGATCGGGGTGAACCACGCGTCCGGCACCGCGTTGGCGATCGGCGCGGTCTCCGGCTTGGCCTTCAGCGGCTCCAGCTGCTTGGTGTTGTTCGGGAGGATGTTCTTGGAGGCGAGGACCGTCTGCGACTTCTCGCTGGTGAACATCGAGATCCACTCTTCGCCGAGGTCCGTGACCTTCGACTTGCTGACCACGGCCAGGTCGGAACCACCGATGAAGGACGGCAGCGCCTTGCCGTTCGGGCCGGGCATGCCGGCCGTGAGGATCTTGCCCTCGAGCTTCGGGTTGCCGTTGTTCTTGCCGTCGATGACGGAGCCGGACTCCCAGCCGTTGCCGTAGAGAAGGGCCGCCTTCTCGTTGGCCATCACATTGGCGTGATCCTGCTCGTCCTTGGTCTGGTCGGCCTTGTTGTACTTCTTGACCAGGTCGATGAAGTGCTGGATGCCCTTCTGCGCCTCGGGCGAGGACAGGGAGGCCTTCCACTCCTTGGCGCCCTCGTCGTACTCGGCGATCTTGCCGCCGTACGCGGCGACGTACGACATGGCGGCGTACCAGTAGCGGCCGGGCAGGTAGAGGGACGAGAAGCGCTTGTCCTTCTTGCTGTACTCGGCCGAGACCTTGTCCATGGCCGAAAGGAGCTCGGTCTCGGTCTCGGGCAGCTTGTCGATGCCCGCGCCCTTCTTGAGCATCTCGGTGTTGTAGATGGCGACACGGGCACCCGCGTAGTAAGGCACGCAGAACTGCTTGCCCTCGTAGCTGCACGTGTCCTTGAGGCCCTGGATCCAGGTGTCGGAGTTGTCGTACTTCTTGGGGTCGATCTCGGCGAGCGCCCCGTTGAGGATGTACTGCATGGTCTCGGTGTTGCCGAGCTCCACGACGTCGGGGAACTTGTCGCCGCCCAGGGCGGTGTCCAGCTTCTTGGCCTTGTCGGCCCACTGCTGGTACTGGACGTTGACCTTGACACCCGGGTACTTGGCGTTGAACTGGGCGTTGACGTCCTTGACCAGCTCGGGCCACGTCGACTGGGCGTCGACCATCAGCCAGACGGTCAGCGTCTCCTTGCGATCCTTCGGGTTCTTCGCCGATTCGCTGCCGCCGTCCGAGCCGCACGCTGCGACCGAGACCATCATGGCCGCCACACCCACCGCTGAAATGAGCTTGCGCTTCACGCCACCCTCCTCAAGGGATGCAAGAGTTACCCCCCCACCACCCGGGAGTCGCGCAGCACTTGACGGACGTGCGCCAGATTCTGCCCTGGGGCTGGGACCTGATCTTTAATGGTTTAGACCAGTACCGGGAGCTTGGCCTAGACCTTTAGGGGTGTCAAGGGTGTATAAGAAGGGCAGTCGCGTCCGTTATCGGACCGACACCTGAGGGAGGGCGACGACCCTTGAGCGGTCCGTGCCACCATGTGAGCCGCTACAGACGGAGGAGCCGGTGACGGCAGGAGCGCAGCAGTCGGGAAGGCGGGCCATGACCACGGACGGGGGCGGCACCGAGGCCGAGGGCGGGGCAGGCACCCGCACCGCACGCGTGCCCAAGTACTACCGGCTCAAGCGTCACTTGCTCGACATGACGGAGACCCTGCCGCCCGGCACCCCGGTGCCGCCGGAGCGCACGCTGGCGGCCGAGTTCGACACCTCGCGCACCACCGTGCGCCAGGCACTGCAGGAGCTGGTCGTCGAGGGCCGGCTGGAGCGCATCCAGGGCAAGGGCACGTTCGTCGCCAAGCCGAAGGTGTCGCAGGCGCTGCAGCTCACCTCGTACACCGAGGACATGCGGGCACAGGGCCTGGAGCCCACGTCCCAGTTGCTGGACATCGGTTACGTCACAGCCGACGACACGCTCGCCGGGCTGCTCGACATCTCGGCCGGCGGCCGCGTGCTGCGCATCGAGCGGCTCCGGCTTGCCAGCGGCGAGCCCATGGCGATCGAGACCACGCACCTCTCCGCCAAGCGCTTCCCCGCGCTGCGCCGCTCGCTCGTCAAGTACACCTCGCTCTACACCGCCCTCGCAGAGGTGTACGACGTCCACCTGGCGGAGGCCGAGGAGACGATCGAGACCTCACTGGCCACGCCCCGCGAGGCGGGCCTGCTGGGGACCGACGTGGGCCTGCCGATGCTGATGCTGTCGCGCCACTCACTGGATGCGCAGGGCGAACCGGTGGAGTGGGTGCGCTCGGTGTACCGCGGCGACCGGTACAAGTTCGTGGCGAGGCTCCAGCGCCCGAACGGCTGAGCAACCGGCCCGCACCGGAGCCCGGCCGGCGGTCCGGGGGTTGCCCCCGGAGACTCGCAGCGTGGCGAGGCTCCAGCGCCCGAACGGCTGAGCAACCGGCCCGCACCGGAGCCCGGCCGGGGGTCCGGGGGTTGCCCCCGGAGACTCGCAGCGTGGCGAGGCTCCAGCGCCCGAACGGCTGAACTCGATCCCCAATCGCCATGGCGCCGCAACCCGTTGCGGCGCCATGGCACGTTTTGCCCACCCCGGCGTGAAGTCGTTGCCGTACCGATATGCGGACGGGGGGTGACGAGGCTCGAACGACTCGCCTAGATTTCCTGCGCATTACACAGGTGTCCAGTGAGGGGACGGAGCCGCATGTCCGCAGTGCCCGAGGCGCCAGAAGCGCCGGAAGCGCCCGAAGCGAAACAACCGGTCATCACACCGGTGCGCGTCATCATCGCCCTCTGTCTCTTCGCACCCTTCGTGGCGATGCTCTGGGTCGACTCCTACGCGAAGGTCGACCCGACATTTATCGGCATGCCGTTCTTCTACTGGTACCAGATGGCGTGGGTGTTCATCTCGACAGTGCTCACGATGCTGGCCTACGTGCTGTGGCGGCGTGACCAGCGCGCCCGCAAGGGGGGTGCGTCCCGATGAACAACGACGTGAACGGCGTCGCACTCGGCGTCTTCATCTTCTTCTTCCTGGCCGTCACGGTCATGGGCTTCCTCGCCGCGCGCTGGCGCAAGGCGGACAACGAGAACAGCCTCGACGAATGGGGCCTGGGCGGCCGCTCGTTCGGCACCTGGGTGACCTGGTTCCTGCTCGGCGGCGACCTCTACACCGCTTACACCTTCGTCGCGGTCCCGGCGGCCATCTACGCGGCGGGAGCGGCCGGCTTCTTCGCCGTGCCGTACACGATCCTCGTCTATCCGCTCATCTTCACCTTCCTGCCGCGGCTGTGGTCGGTGTCGCACAAGCACGGATACGTCACCACCTCGGACTTCGTCCGCGGACGCTTCGGCTCCAAGAGCCTGTCCCTCGCGGTCGCCGTCACCGGCATCCTCGCCACGATGCCGTACATCGCGCTCCAGCTGGTCGGCATCCAGGCCGTGCTCGACGTCATGGGCGTCGGCGGCGGCGAGACCACCAACTGGTTCGTGAAGGACCTGCCGCTGCTGATCGCCTTCGGTGTGCTCGCGGCCTACACGTACTCCTCCGGCCTGCGCGCGCCTGCGCTGATCGCCTTCGTCAAGGACACGCTGATCTACATCGTCATCGCGGTGGCGATCATCTACATCCCCATCAAGCTGGGCGGGTTCGACGCGATCTTCGCGGCGGCGGGCGACAAGTTCGAGAAGATCAACCCGGCGACGGACAAGCCGGTCGGCGCGCTGGTGCCCGGTGACCTCGGCCAGTGGGGCTACGCCACGCTGGCGCTCGGCTCGGCGCTGGCGCTGTTCATGTACCCGCACTCGATCACGGCGACGCTCTCCTCGCGCAGCCGCGAGGTGATCCGCCGCAACACCACCATCCTGCCGCTCTACTCCCTGATGCTGGGTCTGCTGGCGCTGCTCGGCTTCATGGCGATCGCCGCAGGCGTGAACGTGACCAACGGCCAGCTGGCGATCCCGCAGCTGTTCGAGAACATGTTCCCGGACTGGTTCGCGGGCGTGGCCTTCGCGGCGATCGGCATCGGCGCACTGGTGCCTGCGGCCATCATGTCCATCGCCGCGGCCAACCTGTTCACCAGGAACATCTACAAGGACTTCCTGAAGCCCGACGCGACCCCGGCGCAGGAGACCAAGGTCTCCAAGCTCGTCTCGCTGCTGGTGAAGGTGGGCGCGCTGGTCTTCGTCCTCACCATGGACAAGACCGTGGCCATCAACTTCCAGCTGCTGGGCGGCATCTGGATCCTGCAGACCTTCCCGGCGCTGGTCGGCGGTCTGTTCACGCGCTGGTTCCACCGCTGGGCGCTGCTGGCGGGCTGGGCGGTCGGCATGATCTACGGCACGGTCGCCGCGTACGGTGTCGCGAGCCCGACGCAGAAGCACTTCGGCGGCTCGTTGAAGGAGATCCCCAGCATCGGCGAGATCGGCTACATCGGTCTCACCGCCTTCGTGCTGAACGTCGTCGTCACGGTCGTCCTCACCTTCGTCCTGCGGGCGGTCAACGCCCCCGACGGCGTCGACGAGACGAGCCCGTCCGACTACACGGCGGACGCGGGCGACCCGGGTGTCAAGGTCGAGCTCCCGCCGGCCACGGCGGGTTCCCCCGGCGGTCACTGACCCACCGCACACCGAGGGCCGCTGCGTTTCCCGTCCGGGAAATGCAGCGGCCCTTCGCCGTGCTCTGCTGCACACTGCCGGGCATGGACATCACCATCAGGAGAATCGAACCCGAGCAGTACGAGGAACTCGGCGAGCTCACGGCGCGGACGTATGTGGACGACGGACTGCTGGCCTACGGTGCCGACGACCCGTATCTGCCCGCTCTGCGCGATGTCGCCGGACGGGCAGCCGCATCGGAGGTGTACGTCGCCGTCGACGCGGCGGACACCCTCCTCGGTGGCGTCGCGTTCGTCCCCGGAGGCGGGCCGTGGGCGAACATCGCCGGGCCCGGAGAGGCCGAGTTCCGGATGCTGGTCGTCGCCGAGCGGGGACGCGGCCGGGGCACCGGCGAGGCTCTGGTGCGCCGGTGCATCGACCGGGCACGGGAGGTCCCGGGGTGCGTGCGGCTCGTGCTGTCGACGGACGAGGTGATGCATGCGGCACACCGGCTCTACGGGCGCCTGGGCTTCGTCCGCACCCCCGAACGGGACTGGGAGCCGCTGCCCGGCTTCACCCTGCTGACGTACGCGCTGGACCTGTAGGCCGGCCCGCGACACAACATGTGGGGGGTGACGCAAGGCGCGCCCCCCACATGTATGCTCATCTCGCTGTCGCCGCAGGGGAATCCGGTGGGAATCCGGAACTGTCCCGCAACGGTGTGATTCGGTGCGCTTTGCCGTATCCGACAAGTCCGAGGACCTGCCGACGGTGCATCCGGCTCGACCGATCCGGATGCCGAGACGTCCGGGCCTCGCGGTTGGGCCGGTGGACGCCACGCGCCGTGCCGTTCCTCAGCGGACCCACGCCTGCCTGGCGCCACTCCCCCCGCCGGCCCAAGCCGAGCGAGGGAGAGCACCACGTGACCATCGCGCCAGCCGATCCGGCTTCAGCGACCGAACAGGACGGACCCGGCACAGTCCTGCTGCGGGCCCTGACGGACCTCACGGCCGATCTGCCCGACACCGACCCCGGCAGGGTCGCCGCCGCCGCTCTGCGCGGCCGGCACGCCGGGTCGGACGACGCGGAACTGCGCTCTCTCGCCACCGACGCCGCCGCGGGCCTGATCTCCGAGGACCCGGCCTACTCCCGGCTCGCCGCCCGGCTGCTGACCCGCACGATCGCCGACGAGGCGGCGGGCGAGGGCGCTGTGTCGTTCTCCGCGTCCGTCGCGGTCGGGCACCGCGAGGGTCTGATCGCCGACCGTACGGCGGCGTTCGTGGCGCTGCACGCGGACCGGCTCGACGCGCTGATCGACCCCGCCGCGGACGACCGGTTCGGCTACTTCGGGCTGCGCACCCTCTACAGCCGCTATCTGCTGCGCCACCCGATCACCCGCCAGGTGATCGAGACGCCGCAGCACTTCATGCTGCGCGTCGCCGCCGGCCTCGCCGAGGACGATTCGGTGCGCGCCCTGGACGAGGTCGCCGCGCTGTACGGGCTGATGAGCCGCCTCGACTACCTCCCGTCCTCCCCCACCCTCTTCAACTCCGGCACCCGCCACCCGCAGATGTCGTCCTGCTATCTGCTGGACTCGCCGCTCGACGAGCTCGACTCGATCTACGACCGGTACCACCAGGTCGCGCGCCTGTCCAAGCACGCGGGGGGCATCGGGCTCTCGTACTCCCGTATCCGCGCCCGCGGTTCGCTGATCCGGGGCACCAACGGGCACTCCAACGGCATCGTCCCGTTCCTGAAGACCCTGGACGCATCGGTCGCCGCGGTGAACCAGGGCGGTCGGCGCAAGGGCGCCGCCGCGATCTATCTGGAGACCTGGCACGCGGACATCGAGGAGTTCCTGGAGCTGCGCGACAACACCGGTGAGGACGCCCGGCGTACGCACAACCTGAACCTCGCGCACTGGATCCCCGACGAGTTCATGCGCCGTGTCGAGACCGACGGCGACTGGTCGCTCTTCTCGCCCGCGGATGTGCCCGAGCTGGTCGACCTGTGGGGCGATGAGTTCGACGCGGCCTATCGCAAGGCCGAGGCCCAGGGGCTCGCACGCAAGACCATCCCGGCACGTGACCTGTACGGCCGGATGATGCGGACTCTGGCCCAGACCGGCAACGGCTGGATGACCTTCAAGGACGCCTCCAACCGCACCGCCAACCAGACCGCCGAGCCGGGCTCGGTCGTGCACTCCTCGAACCTGTGCACCGAGATCCTGGAGGTCACGAACGACGGCGAGACGGCCGTGTGCAACCTCGGTTCGGTCAACCTGGGTGCCTTCGTCAGCGGCGACGGCATCGACTGGGAGCGCTTGGACGCCGCCGTCCGCACCGCCGTCACCTTCCTCGACCGGGTCGTCGACATCAACTTCTACCCGACCGAGCAGGCGGGTCTCTCCAACTCCCGGTGGCGCCCGGTGGGTCTGGGCGCCATGGGCCTCCAGGACGTCTTCTTCAAGCTGCGACTGCCGTTCGACTCGGCGGAGGCGAAGGCCCTGTCGACGCGGATCGCCGAGCGGATCATGCTGGCGGCCTACGAGGCGTCCTGCGACCTCGCCGAACGCAACGGTCCCCTGCCCGCCTGGTCGAAGACGCGCGCGGCCCGTGGCGTGCTGCACCCCGACCACTACAACGTCGAGCTCAACTGGCCGGAGCGCTGGGACACCCTGCGCGCGCGGGTGGCGAAGAGCGGGATGCGCAACTCCCTCCTGCTCGCGATCGCACCGACCGCCACCATCGCCTCGATCGCGGGCGTGTACGAGTGCATCGAGCCGCAGGTGTCCAACCTGTTCAAGCGCGAGACGCTCAGCGGCGAGTTCCTCCAGGTCAACGCCTATCTGGTGGAGGAGCTGAAGCAGCTGGGCGTATGGGACGCGCAGACTCGTGAGGCGCTGCGCGAGTCCAGCGGCTCGGTGCAGGGCTTCAACTGGATCCCGGCCGACGTCCGCGCGCTGTACCGCACGGCCTGGGAGATCCCGCAGCGCGGCCTGATCGACATGGCCGCCGCCCGCACGCCGTTCCTGGACCAGTCGCAGTCGCTGAACCTGTTCCTGGAGACGCCGACCATCGGGAAGCTCAGCTCGATGTACGCGTACGCCTGGAAGCAGGGCCTGAAGACGACATACTACCTGCGCTCCCGCCCGGCGACCCGGATCGCCCGCGCCGCCCAGTCGCAGGCGACCATCCCCGTGCAGCAGGCAACCCCGCCCGACGCCGACGCGATCGCCTGCTCTCTCGAAAACCCCGAGTCCTGCGAGGCCTGCCAGTAATGACCACCCCGAACACCGAGAAGAACCTGCTGGACCCGGGCTTCGAGCTGACCCTGCGTCCGATGCGCTACCCGGACTTCTACGAGCGCTACCGCGACGCGATCAAGAACACCTGGACCGTCGAGGAGGTCGACCTCCACTCCGACGTCGCCGACCTCGCCAAGCTCACGCCCGGCGAGCAGCACATGATCGGCCGGCTGGTCGCGTTCTTCGCGACGGGCGACTCGATCGTCTCCAACAACCTGGTGCTGACGCTCTACAAGCACATCAACTCCCCCGAGGCGCGGCTCTACTTGAGCCGTCAGCTCTTCGAGGAGGCCGTGCACGTCCAGTTCTATCTGACGCTGCTCGACACCTACCTCCCCGACCCGGAGGACCGCGCGGCCGCGTTCGACGCGGTCGAGGAGATCCCCTCCATCCGCGAGAAGGCCCAGTTCTGCTTCAGGTGGATGGACTCGGTCGAGAAGATCGAGCGGCTGGAGACGCAGGCGGACCGCCGCCGCTTCCTGCTGAACCTGATCTGCTTCGCCGCCTGCATCGAGGGCCTGTTCTTCTACGGCGCGTTCGCCTACGTCTACTGGTTCCGTTCGCGCGGTCTGCTGCACGGTCTCGCCACGGGCACCAACTGGGTGTTCCGGGACGAGACGATGCACATGAACTTCGCCTTCGAGGTCGTCGACACCGTCCGCAAGGAGGAGCCCGACCTCTTCGACGACGAACTCCGTCAGCAGGTCACCGACATGCTGAAGGAGGCCGTCGAGGCGGAGCTCCAGTTCGGCCGCGACCTGTGCGGCGACGGGCTGCCGGGCATGAACACCGAGTCGATGCGCGAGTACCTGCAGTGCGTCGCCGACCAGCGCCTGGCCCGCCTCGGCTTCGCCCCGGTCTACGGCTCGGAGAACCCGTTCTCCTTCATGGAGCTGCAGGGCGTTCAGGAGCTGACGAACTTCTTCGAGCGCCGCCCGTCCGCCTACCAGGTGGCGGTGGAGGGCTCGGTCGCCTTCGACGACGACTTCTGATCCGGCGCGTGGCACCGGTGCGGCCCGCATCTCTCACGGGGGGAGATGCGGGCCGCTCCGGCATTCAGATGCCGCAGCTGGACGCCGACCAGAAGCGGCTGGCGCGGTGGTCGACGTGGGTGTGGTCGCTGTGGCCCGGGTAGCCGGGGCCGAGGATTCCGTTGAAGCCGTGGTTGCGGGCCTGTTGGGCGAGCTTGCACAGCGAGTGCGGGCCGGCGCCGAGGTCGGCGGCGTCTCCGTACAGATGGCGGCTGCTCGTCGCCCCGCCGACCGCGTCGTTGCAGGCGTGCGAGCGGAAGCCGCTGGTCACGGTGACGGGCTGGTCGCCGAGTGCGTGCCGCAGCGCCTCCAGCTTCCACATGGTGCGCAGGGCGTTGGACTTGGCGGTCGCCGCGCTCACCGCGCCGCCCGCCCAGGTGGAGTTGCAGTCGTTGAGTTCGGCGTAGCTGAAGTGGACGGGTGTGCAGTCGCTGTCCTGGAGTGCGTAGATCTTGCTGAAGGTGGCCGGTCCCGCGACGCCGTCGGAGGCGAGTCCGTAGGCCGACTGGAAGCGTTTGACGGCGGCGACGGTGGCGGGGCCGTAGGAACCGTCGACGGCGAGGACACCTCCGGAGCCCGGGTAGCCGGCGACCCGGATCTGGAGCTGGGTGACATCGGCGCCGGACGCGCCCTGGGACAGGGTGCGCGACCAGGTGTAGCAGTCGTCGGCCTGGGCGGAACCGGCCGTTGCCACGACCCCCGTCAGCCCTGCAACCATGAGCATGACAAGGGAAAGCAGCAGTCGTACCGTACGTCTCAGCATCGGGTCTCCCTGCGGTGAGAGGGTGTGAGAGCGGTTCTCCGCAGAGACTGACGGGCCGGTCGACGCGCGTCAACCGCCCCTGGACTGCCGTCATTTGTCGGCCCAATGACGCCCGGGTGACGAGAAAGGGCCCCGCTCGGCGCGAGCGGGGCCCCGTACCGTCGGACGGGATCAGTCGTTGGGGACGACCTCGTAGCGCGGGGTGCCCTCGGCCATCTGCTTCAACGCGTCCTTGCGGTCACGCTTCGAGAGCCGGTCGATGTACAGGTACCCGTACAGGTGGTCCGTCTCGTGCTGCAGGCAGCGGGCGAAGTACCCCGTGCCCCGCACCTTGATCGGGTTGCCCTGGGCGTCCTGTCCGCTCACCACCGCGTAGTCGGGGCGGGCCAGCGAGGCGTAGGCGGTCGGCACGGAGAGGCAGCCCTCGTTGGAGTCGTCGAGGTGGCGCTGCTCCGGCGCCAGCTCCTCCAGGACCGGGTTGCAGACCACACCGGTGTGCCGCACGCCGTCGTCGTCCGGGCAGTCGTAGACGAAGACCTTCAGGTCCACACCGATCTGGTTCGCGGCGAGGCCGACACCCTCCGCCGTCTTCTGGCTGGCGAACATGTCGTCGATCAGCGCGGCGAGCTTGTCGTCGAACTCGGTGACGTCCTTGCACTCCTTGTGGAGCACCGGGTTGCCCACGACCGTGATCGGACGGGAGGTGCCACGCTCGCGATACGCCTGCTCCCGCTCCTCGCAGTTCTCCGTGTCGACGACGAAACCATCGTTGACCTGCTGGTCCGTCTCCTGCTGCGACGCCATGTCAGCCGTACGCCCTTCTCAGTACCCGAAGCCTGACCCGATGCCCGGTCACGCTGTGTCCGTACAGACTAATCCGTTGTCGGCGGCGGTCCCCAGGATCGATGAGCTCGGGGACACTTCCCGGCCTTCACCGGCATCGCCTGCACCCTGCGCAACCTGGGCAGCCGCGGCGTGACCTGCCGAAGACGGCTTGTCCCAGGCGGAGGCAGTCGTCGATGACCCGGACATGAGACCGGAAGTGCAGACGTTCGTCGCCGATGGCCCGCTTCCCGACCGGGACGCCGACGAAGAGGAGATCGACAGACGCGTTCAGCAGCTGGGTGCGATATCCAAGCCGGTCACGGCCAAGGAGGCCAGGGCACTGGTCTCCTGCTTCGGCCCGGACGACTGCTACGGCGTCGCCTGGACGCTCCTGCACCTCATCGAGACCGGCCCGAACCCGGTTCTGACCGCCCAGTCGGCACCCGAGGCCAACGAGTGGCACCAACGGCTCTACGACGGGGCCGTGCGCGGAGGTCTCGTCCCGACAACCTGACGGCACAGCGTCCACGGGCAGACGTCAGCAGACTTCCTCGAGGTCCCGCCACTCACGGGAGTCCGGGCTGTCGGCGACCCAGCCGTCCAGCAGTCCCCGCACGAGACCGGCGGGCGCTGCTATCCCGCATTCACGCTCCGGCGACCAGAGATCACCGGCGGTGCGGTGGCCCAGCGGGCCCGGATGGCCCGGCTCGCTGTGGTCGTGCGGGTCGAGATGTTCGCCCTCGCCCTCGGCGCTCGGCATCCGCCCCTCGGAACAGGCCCGGCACAGCAGCCGCACCGAGGACGACCAGTCCTCGGCGGCGAAACCGGCGTCCGCGGCAAGGCGCTCCAGCGCGTCCCGATCGGATTCGGTCGCCGCCTCGAGCAGCACCACCCAGGTGGGGACGGGCGACGGCGCCCACAGTTCGATCTCGTCGAAGACGGGGTAGGAGGGCCCGGCGCTGGTGGTCCGCTCCCCGTGCGGCACACCGTCGTGCAGTACGACCTCGCCCCAGCGCCGCCCCGAGGACGGCAGCGGAACGGACAGCACTTCTATGCGGGCCGGGTCGAGCCTGCGGCCCCACACCACCTCGGCCTCGCCCTCGGGCGACAGCCGCACGGCCGCGCTGCCGAGGTCCATCCCGACCGGCTCGCCGTTCGACGCGGCCCCTCCGGCCCGGGAGGGGCTCCCGGGGACCTTGAGCCCGTACGCCTGCCAGGCCCGGCGGGCCAGCGGCCAGTCCTGCAGGGCGGTGGCGGCGATGCCGACGTTCCACCAGTCGGGAGCGCCGGTCTCCTTGTCCAGCAGGGCGACCGCCCGCAGACCGGCGGCCCGCGCCTGCTCCCAGTCGTGCCGGAACTTGTGCAGCAGGGCCAGATTGAACCAGGACTCCGAGAGCCAGGGCTCGAGATCCGCCGCCCTGGTCAGCAGCGCCCCCGCGTCCTCGTACCGGCCGTCGCCGATCAGCGTGAACGCGCGGTCGGTGGCCTGCCGCCACGAGGCGGAGGGCCGATGCCGTACCTTCCCGAAGATCCTCACGATTCCCGCCTGCCGGTCGCTCGGGTCACTGCCCCGGACGCATGCCTGTGTGCCAGCTTCTGTGCCTTCTTTCGCATCCAACCATGCCCGGTCACAGGCGCGCTCATTACCCATGGGTTACCCCGGTGGCACCGGGGCCAGACCGCCTCGGCCGAGGACTCTGGCGAGCGATTCGACGACCGCCGGCTCGTAGTCATGACCGGTGCCGAGCCTCAGTTGTTCCAGTGCGGTGAGCGCCTCTCCCGCACTGCCTTCGCTTCCCCCCGTCAGGTCCTCGTATGCGTTCACGGCACGGACGATCCGCGCGGGGATCGATTGTTCCCGGTAGGGGTCGGCCTGCTGCTCCACCACCGCGGCGACCTCCGCGGGCACCCCGGTCTGGCGGACGACGGCCCCGCCGAGCAGGGCGATACGGCGCTGCTCCTCGACCGGCAGCAGGGCGGTGGCGCCGTCGGGGACCGGGTCGACCAGGGACAGCTGGCCGATGTCGTGCATCAGAGCCGCATGTTCCAGCACTGCCAGATCGGAGCCGGAGAGCCGCATCTCACGGCCCACGGCCGTGCTCAGCGCGGCCACCCTGCGGGCGTGGCCGGGCGGGGTGCAGCCGGCGATCTCGGTGGCGCGGGCGAGGGAGGCGATCGTCTGCCGGTAGGTCGTCCGGACCGCCGCGTACCTGTTGAACGACAGCTGTGTCAGCAGCAGCGGTACGCAGAACACCGGCAGCGCCCACAGCCCGGCGACAGCCACCGCGAGCGCCATCACGGCACCGGTCGCGCAGACGGCGGACCCTATGCCGGGCAGGGCGCGCAGCTCGTCGCGCAGCAGCGGCGCGAAGGGGTAGCCGGTACGGGCGCGCCGCAGCGCGGCGGCGAGCACCGCGTCGCACAGGGCGGTGAGTACCAGCAGCAGCACCAGGAAGAGGGCGTAGGAGGGACCGTGCCCGATGCGGCGGCCCAACTCACCGGAGTTGTACAGCGGTTGGAAGCAGGCTGCGGCGAAGCCCACGGTCAGCACCCGCCGGACCACATGGTCGAGGGCCGGTCCGTGCCCGCGTGCGACATGCGGCACCGAGCCGACGAGCGCGCCCGCGACGACGACGGCCACGACCTGGAGCACGCCGTGACCGGTGGGGTGCCCGGCGCACTCGCCGAGCAGGGCGTAGGCGAGGGCTCCCGCGGCACCGAGCGGCGCGGGCTCCCTCCCCCCTGACTCCTCGAGCAGGGAAGGTGCGCCCCCGCGCGGCACGGCGCCCCACCGTGCCAGCTCGCCGACGGCGATGAAAAGGCCGAAGGCCAGAGCGTGGCCGGGCTGTGCGGGGCCGTGCCAGGCGACCCAGCCGAGGGCGGCCGCCGTGATACCGACGGCGGCCGTATACACGGCGATGACGACGGCCCCGGGGCCGCGCCGCCCACGTCGGACGCCACCGATGCCGCGCCTCCGCACCGGGCGGCAGCCGTCCGCGGCGCCGAGCGGCCGCGCCGCTTTCATCCGGCCCGCACCTGGCGCTGCCGCCGCACGGCACCGCGGCGCGGCGGAACCGCCGGAGCACCACCGACGGTCTCGTCCGAGGTCACGGCCGTCTCCCAGCCCTCCCGCTCCAGCGCGCTCACGAGCGCG
The DNA here is from genome assembly GCF_056436245.1 of Streptomyces sp. NPDC043812. Taxonomy (NCBI): domain Bacteria; kingdom Bacillati; phylum Actinomycetota; class Actinomycetes; order Kitasatosporales; family Streptomycetaceae; genus Streptomyces; species Streptomyces sp. NPDC043812. The sequence goes on along the minus strand of NZ_JBWKCY010000015.1, from coordinate 99,785 downwards.
GCCACCATGCGCGGGTCGAACTGTGTGCCCGCACAGCGCTCCAGTTCCGTCAGCGCCGCAGCGACCGGGCGCGCCCGCCGGTAGGACCGCGTCGAGGTCATGGCGTCGAAGGCGTCGGCGACCGCGACCACCCGCGCGAACTCCGGGATCTGGTTGCCGACGAGCCCGTACGGGTAGCCGCTGCCGTCCAGCCGCTCGTGGTGGTGCAGGATCGCCGCCCTGGCCTCCCCCAGGAATCCGATGCCGCGCACCATCTCGTGCCCGTACTCGGGGTGCAGCTCGATCACCCGGCGCTCCTCCGGTGTCAGCGGGCCGTCCTTGCGCAGCACCCGCGTCGGCACACCGAGCTTGCCGACGTCGTGCAGGATCCCGGCGAACCGGAGCAGTTCCAGCCGCCCTGCCGCCATGCTCAGCTCGCGCGCGATGAGCACGGAGGCGCGTCCGACGCGTTCGCTGTGGCCGCGGGTGTAGCGGTCCTTGATGTCGACGGCCTGGACGAGCGCCCGGATCGTCGCCTGGTGCGCGGCGTGCTCACGGTGGTACTGGGCGAAGATCCAGCAGGAGATGTACATGGGCAGCAGCACGAACAGCGCGGACACCGGCCCGTAGGGACTGCGCCACAGGACAGCCATCATCAGTCCGGCGAGTCCGTGCACGCAGTGCGGCACGGGCGACGCGGGCAGCACCGCGCGCAGCGCCTTGAGCGGCAGCGCCTCCGGCCGACGCCCGCCGGGAGTGGGCGCCACCCCCAGCGCCGTCGCGCGGATGCCTCGGTCGAGGACGGTGACCACCAGGCAGAACGCGAGCGCGGCGGCGACTGCCGGGACGAGTACATAGGGGAAGTCCGGGGCGGTCAGGACACGTTCACCGCCGAGGAGGAGATACGTCCAGGCCGCCGCGAACGTCGCGAGTGCCAGCTGCGCGGCGCGCCAGACGCGCCGTGCCCCGGCAGCCGGCCGGTCCGCCTTGCCCAGCAGCGCGCCGGGGACGGCGACGAGCGCGGCTGCGGGCGGCGGCAGCAGAAACGCCGCGGCGAGCAGTACAGGGAAGAAGGAACCGGCGCCGACGGGCACCGACCGGCCGAGATGGCGGCAGCGGGCGGGCAGCTCGCACGCCGCGTACAGCACGGCGAGCAGCAGCACCGCGGTCCAGGGCGCCGTGGGGTCCGTCACGGCCGGAGCCGCGCAGGCCGCGGCGCACAGGACGGCGCTCGCGATGACGGCACGCGCCGCCTTCGGTATGGCCGTCACTGCCCAGCCCCCTCCTCAATTCCCGCGCAACGCTAGCGAGATGCGGGGCGAGGAGCGGCGGTACGCGAACCGTTCGCACGTATGGGTGAACATCACGAGAGGCACGCCGCGTCGTGCGGCGTGCCTCTCGTGATGTCCACCGGTCCGCGACCGGCCCGGTCACTCCTGTGCGGTCGCCACGTCCTTGTCGGGGACGGCCTGGCCCGAGCGGATGAGGTCGATCCGCCCCATCACCTTGGCCCGCAGGTCGCTGGGCACGTCGTCATGCCCGCAGCACCGTTTGACCAGCTTCTTCACGGCCTGCTCCAGGCCGTACTTCTCCAGGCACGGGGAGCACTCCTCGAAGTGCACCTCGAACTTGGTGCAGTCACTGTCGGGCATCTCGTGGTCGAGGAACTCGTAGAGGTGGTCCAGGACCTCTGAGCAGTCCGTCTCGTGCGGCTCTCCGCAGCTCATGAGCCCGAACCTTTCGCTTCGTTCGACTCCCCCGCACCGGCCGGGACGAGCCCGCGGTCGCGGGCGTAGTCCTCGAGCATGCCGCGCAGTTGGCGGCGACCCCGGTGCAGGCGGGACATCACCGTCCCGATGGGTGTACCCATGATGTCCGCGATCTCCTTGTACGCAAAGCCCTCTACGTCGGCAAGATAGACCGCGATCCGGAACTCCTCGGGGATGGCCTGCAGCGCTTCCTTCACGTCCGAGTCCGGCAGGTGGTCGAGTGCCTGGGACTCCGCGGAGCGCAGCCCCGTCGACATGTGCGACTCGGCGCGCGCGAGCTGCCAGTCCTCGATCTCCTCCGCGGCGCTGCGCTGGGGTTCGCGCTGCTTCTTGCGGTAGGAGTTGATGAACGTGTTGGTGAGAATGCGGTACAGCCATGCCTTGAGGTTGGTGCCCTCGCGGAACTGGTGGAACGATCCGTACGCCTTGGCGTACGTCTCCTGAACGAGATCCTCGGCGTCGGCCGGATTACGCGTCATGCGCAGTGCGGCCGAGTACATCTGGTCGAGGTAGTCGAGGGCGTCCCGCTCGAAACGGGCATTGCGCTCAGCGGCCGTCTCCTCGGACTGCTCCGCCCGGCCGTCGTCGGTCCCTGCGTCGGTCCCAGTGACCGGACCCACCTCCTCCAACGCTGTGGCGGAGCCGAATGCGGACCCGCTCGAATCGGAGAATAGTCGACCATGCTGCGACGGGGCGTGCCGATCCTCACCGCCCGCTGCAGGAACCGGCCCGCTCTTGCCCTGCGACAGCACCGTCCAGTCCAACCCACTGGTGCGCTCGGCTGTCGGGCAGAAGGTCGTACCCATGCGGCGGACTCCCTACTCCATGCTCTGTACTGACACCCGGCACAACAGCGCTGTGCGGTGTCTCATTCCCGGAGCCCGGCCGTCCACTGCGTCACAGCGTCCGTGATGGTTCGCAGGGTCTCGGCCGCCTCGATCCCTGCCCTCTTGGGCACCGCGAAGCCGTGATCCCCGTACGGGACTTCCACGAGTTCGTAGGCGCCGTCGGGAAACTCACCGGGCTTCCCGAACGGGTCGTTGCCGCCCTGGACGACCAGCGTGGGGACCCCCGCGCCGAGAAGTTCGTCCGCGCGGGACTTCTCCGGGCGGCCGGGCGGGTGCAGCGGGAAGCTCAGGGCGAGCACCCCGACGGCGCCGAGTTCGACGGCCGTACGGCAGGCGACACGTGCGCCCGCGCTGCGGCCGCCGGCGACGACCGGCAGCCCGGTCCTGGCAAGGGCGGGCCAGAGGCCGCGCCAGCCGGTGTCGAGCGTGCGGGGCGCGGGGGCGACCTTCTTCCCGGCGACGCGCCAGGGCTGCTCGACCAGCGCGACGGTGACGCCGTGCGCGGGCAGCGTGTCGGCGATCGCCCTCAGATCCCGGGCCTCGATCCCCCCGCCGGCGCCGTGCCCGAGCGCCAGGACGAGCCCCGGCCTCTTCCCGGGCACCCAGGTGATACGGGCGTCCCCGCCCTCGACTGCGACGATCTCTTTCCGCTCCACCCGGTCATTCTCGCGCGGCGGCACCGAATGCCGCGCAGGCCCGCCCGGCGTGTGGGGAGCGGTCAGAACAGCAGCGCCTCCTCGGGCCCCGCCAGCTCCTCCAGCAGCTCCGGCCCGTTGTTGCGCACATTGCTGACCGCCGTCGTCACCGCGTACGCCCGCATCAGACCCTCCGGCGGCGGCTGCAGCATCGTCTGCAGTTCGTCGAGGTCGGTGCGGGACGGGTCAAGCCAGGCGTCCCACCGGTCGGGCGTCAGCATCAGCGGCATCCGCGGGTGGATGTCCGAAAGCGACTGCGGCCCCTCCGCAGGGGCGACCCCGAGCGGTCCCGTCTCCGCCTCCGTCGTGATCACCGAGCAGGTCACCCACCAGGCCTGGGGGTGGCCGTCGGGCAGCGTCCGGTCGCGCCAGAACTCGTACAGCCCCGCCATGGCGAACACCGACCCGTCCGCGGGGGTCACGAAGTACGGCTGCTTGCGGGCACGCTTCTTCTTTCCCTCGACCTCCAGCTCCCGCTCCCCCGCGGCGGTCACCCACTCGTAATAGCCGTCGGCGGGCAGGATGCAGCGGCGCGAGACGAAGGGGCGGCGGAAGGACGGCTTCTCGTGCACCGTCTCGGCACGCGCGTTGATCATCCGCGCGCCGCCCTCGGGCGTCTTGGACCAGGACGGCACGAGCCCCCACTTCAGCGCCCTCAGCTGGCGAACCGGGCGCCGGTCATCGGCGTCCTTAACAGGGCGTTCGAGGATCGCGTAGACCTCCTTGGTCGGGGCCACGTTCCAGTCGGGTGCCAGGGCCTCCTCCGGCTCCCACTTCTCGACCTGGAACATCCCCGCGAGATCCTCGGGCCTACGACTGGCTGCATACCGTCCGCACATAAGTGCCAGACTGCCACTTCCATACGCCGCCCGAGGGAGCCGCCCGAGAAATGGTCACCACCGAACCGGTCACCGCGCCGTCCGTCACGGTCCTGGGCAGTGCCCCGCTCGCCGACCTGTGGGACCGCGTGTTCGGCACGCAGGCCGCCCCCGAGGTCTGGCTGGTCGTCGTCACCGGCCTGGTGGCGCTCGCGGCCGTCATACCGAACGCCCTGTGGCGAGTCTCCCGGAACGCCGTGACCATCGCGCACGAGGGCGGCCACGGCCTGGTCGCCCTGCTGACCGGCCGCTCGCTGCAGAGCATCCGGCTCCACTCGGACACCAGCGGGCTCACCGTGAGCCGCGGCAAACCGACCGGCCTCGGGATGATCCTGACCGCCGCCGCCGGGTACACCGCCACCCCGCTGCTGGGCCTGGGCGGCGCCTGGCTGCTCGCCGCACACCACATCACGCTGCTGCTGTGGGTGGCGACGGCGCTGCTGCTGGTGCTTCTGGTCATGGTCCGCAACGCGTACGGGGTACTGACCGTGACGGTCACCGGCGCGGCGTTCCTGCTGGTGTCGTGGCTGACGGAGCCCGAGGTGCAGTCGGCGTTCGCGTACACCGCGGTCTGGTTCATGCTCCTCGGCGGCGTACGGCCGGTGTTCGAGCTGCAGTCCAAGCGCCGGTACGGCGGCGCGCCGGACTCGGACGCGGATCAGCTCGCCCGGCTCACCCATGTGCCCGCCGCGGTGTGGCTGGGGTTCTTCCACCTGGTGGCGTTCTGTTCGCTCATCGGCGGCGGCCGCTGGCTGCTCGGCCTCTGACCTCGAAGGCGCCGGGCGTCGAGCCACTAAAGTGATGGCCATGACCGAAAGCGCCGTGCACCCTGCCCTGTGGCCCGCCCCCTTCGCGACCGGAGCCGTCGAAGCGACGGTCACCGTGCCCGGCTCGAAATCGGTGACCAACCGGGCGCTGGTGCTGGCAGCCCTGGCCGCCGAGCCGGGCTGGCTGCGCCGACCGCTGCGCTCCCGCGACACCCTGCTGATGTCCGCCGCCCTGCAGGCGATGGGCGTCGGTATCGAGGAGACCGTCTCGTCCAGCACCACGGGCGGCGCGGGCGAGGCGTGGCGCGTGATCCCCTCCGGTCTGCACGGCCCCGCCACCGTCGATGTCGGCAACGCCGGCACGGTCATGCGGTTCCTTCCTCCGGTGGCCGCGCTCGCGGACGGACCGATCCGTTTCGACGGCGACCCCCGGTCCTACGAGCGCCCGCTGGGTGGGGTGATCGGGGCGCTGCGCACGCTCGGTGCCCGCATCGAGGACAACGACCGCGGGGCGCTGCCCATGACGGTCCACGGCGGCGGCGCGCTGGACGGCGGTCCGGTGCGGATCGACGCCTCGTCGTCGTCCCAGTTCGTGTCCGCGCTGCTGCTGTCGGCGCCCCGCTTCAACCAGGGTGTCGAGGTGCGTCACGTCGGCGGCCGGCTGCCCTCCATGCCGCACATCCGGATGACCGTCGACATGCTGCGCGCGGTCGGGGCGCAGGTCGACGAGCCGGAGACGGGCGGGGAGCCCGATGTGTGGCGGGTGTCGCACAGCGCACTGCTGGGGCGCGACCTGACGGTGGAGCCCGATCTCTCCAACGCCCAGCCGTTCATGGCGGCGGCGCTGGTGACGGGCGGCCGGGTCACCATCCCGGACTGGCCCGAGCGCACCACCCAGCCCGGTGACGCGCTGCGCGAGATCTTCACCGAGATGGGCGGTTCCTGCGAGCTGACGACGACGCCTGACGGTACGGCACTGGTGTTCACCGGCAGCGGCCGCATCCACGGCATCGACGTGGACCTGGGCGAGGTCGGTGAGCTGACGCCGGGCATCGCGGCGGTCGCCGCGCTGGCCGACTCGCCGTCCACCCTGCGGGGCGTGGCGCATCTGCGGCTGCACGAGACGGACCGGCTGGCGGCGCTCACCAAGGAGATCAACGAGCTCGGCGGCGATGTCACCGAGACCGAGGACGGTCTGCACATCCGTCCGCGTCCGCTGCACGGCGGTGTCTTCCACACCTACGACGACCACCGGATGGCGACGGCCGGTTCGGTCATCGGGCTCGCGGTGAAGGACGTACAGATCGAGAACGTGGCGACCACGGCCAAGACGTTGCCGGACTTCCCGCAGATGTGGGCCGAAATGCTCGGGGCCTGAGGTCATGCGCCGCTACGGCAAGCACACCGACGAGGACGACATCCGGTCCCGCCCGAACCGCAAGGGCAACCGTCCCCGGAGCACCAATCGCCCCAAGCACGAGGATGCCCTGGAGGGCATGGTCCTCACGGTGGACCGCGGCCGGCTGACATGTCTGGTCGACGACCGTGTGGTCATGGCGATGAAGGCCCGTGAACTGGGCCGCAAGGCGGCGGTCGTCGGGGACCGGGTCGGCATCGTCGGTGATCTGTCGGGCGCGAAGGACACGCTGGCGCGGATCGTGCGGATCGAGGAGCGCCGCTCCGTGCTGCGACGTACGGCGGACGACGACGATCCGTTCGAGCGCGTGGTCGTGGCCAACGCGGACCAGCTCGCGATCGTCACCGCGCTCGCCGATCCCGAGCCGCGTCCCCGGCTGATCGACCGCTGTCTGGTCGCGGCGTACGACGGCGGTCTGACGCCGCTGCTGGTGCTGACCAAGTCGGATCTGGCGACGCCGGACGAACTGCTGGAGATGTACGGGGCGCTGGGTGTGCCCCATGTGGTCACCACCCGCGAGGAGTTCGTGGACGGGCTGGCGGCCGACCGGGTCCGCGAGTATCTGGTCGGCCGGACGACGGCGTTCGTCGGTCACTCCGGCGTCGGCAAGACGACGCTGGTGAACGCCCTGGTACCGAAGGACATGCGGCGCTCCACGGGGCACGTCAACGCGGTCACCGGCCGTGGCCGGCACACCACGACGTCGGCACTCGCCCTGCCGCTGGCGTCCGAACGGGGCGGCTGGGTGATCGACACCCCGGGTGTGCGGTCCTTCGGGCTGCACCACGTCGACCCGTCCCGCGTCATCCTCGCGTTCCCGGATCTGGTGCCGGGTACGGAGGGCTGCCCGCGGGCCTGCTCGCACGACGAGCCGGACTGCGCGCTGGACGACTGGGTGGCCGAGGGCCATGCGGATCAGGCGCGGCTGTACTCCCTGCGCCGGCTGCTCTCCACGCGGGAGCGACGCGAAGGCGACTGAGTTGTCCGCGTTTGCGTTCCCCGACACTTGGTAAGTGCATAATCGCACCAAGTCAGACCAAGCAGTCACCGACGACGCGGGAGGCCGAAGACCAATGGCGTGGCTGCTGGTGGTGGTCGCCGGATTCCTCGAAACAGGCTTTGCGGTCTGTCTCAAGCTGTCGCACGGCTTCACCCGACTGTGGCCGACGGTCGCCTTCGCCGCGTTCGCCCTGGGGAGTTTCGGCCTGCTCACGCTGTCTCTGAAGAAGCTGGACGTGGGGCCGGCGTACGCCGTGTGGACGGGGATCGGCGCGGCCGGCACGGCCATCTACGGCATGATCTTCCTCGACGATCTGGTGTCCGCTCTCAAGATCATCTCGATCACCCTGGTGATCGTCGGCGTCATCGGCCTGCAGCTCTCGGGCTCCTCTCACTGACACCGCCGCCGACCGCCGTCCGCACCAGCTGGGCGACGCCCTCGCCGACCGGCGCGATGACGTAGGACAGCGCCAGGCGTACGGCGAGTTCGCAGCGCTGCGGCAGATCGGCCGGATCGTCGGTGGTCCGCCCGTCCCGCGCCCGGCGCGCATGGGCGACGGCCGCGAGCGACCTGTCGCGTACGGCGGTGAGCAGTTCGGCAGGGGCGGGCAGTCCGGCGTCCGCCCGCCGCTGAGCCGGCACCCCGGACAGGACAGCACCCTCGCGCACCGGCCGTGGTGCAGGCAGCCGTTCACCCCAGCACCCGGTGAGCAGAGCGCGCAGCACGGGCCGCGCCCTCGCCTCGCCGACGGTCCACTCAGCGAGGGAGACGAGCCGGTCGGCGGCTGCGACGCGCTGGGCCAGCAGCCGCTCCACACCGCGCAGATAGGTGTCGGCCTCGCGCCGCGCGAGGGCGCGGGCGAGTCCGTCCTTGCTGCCGAACTCGTTGTAGAGGGTCTGGCGGGAGACGCCGGCGGCACCGGCGATGTCGACCATCCGCACACCGGACCAGGGCAGTTCGCCGAGTGCCGCGAATGCGGCGTTCAGCAGTGACTCACGGGCTGCGGGCATCATCGTCTCCCCGGCCGGGCGGTTTGCGCACAGGGTTGACGGGCCGGCCGGCACTGTCAATAGACACGGCAGGCGGCTCCGTGGGCCGTCACTGCCGCCCGGGAGCGTTCGAGCCTGCACCGATAGAGTGGCGAACATGCCCGACTACCACGATGATCTGCGCCTCGCCCATGTCCTCGCGGACGCCGCCGACGCCACCACGATGGATCGGTTCAAGGCACTGGACCTGAAGGTCGAGACGAAGCCGGACATGACACCGGTCAGTGAGGCCGACAAGGCGGCCGAGGAACTGATCCGCGGGCATCTGAAGCGTGCGCGCCCTCGCGACGCCATCCTGGGCGAGGAGTTCGGCATCGAGGGCACGGGTCCGCGCCGCTGGGTGATCGACCCGATCGACGGCACGAAGAACTATGTGCGCGGGGTGCCGGTGTGGGCGACGCTGGTCTCGCTGATGGAGGCGGGCGAGGGTGGTTACCAGCCGGTGGTGGGTGTGGTGTCGGCACCGGCACTGGGCCGGCGCTGGTGGGCGGCCAAGGGCGCGGGCGCGTACACGGGCCGCAGCCTGACCTCGGCGACGCGGCTGCATGTGTCGAAAGTCGAGCGGATCCAGGACGCGTCGTTCGCGTACTCCTCGCTGAGCGGCTGGGAAGAGCAGGGGCGGCTCGACGGCTTCCTCGATCTGACCCGGGCATGCTGGCGGACCCGCGGTTACGGCGACTTCTGGCCGTACATGATGGTCGCCGAGGGTTCGGTGGACATCGCCGCGGAGCCCGAGCTCTCCCTGTGGGACATGGCCGCTCCGGCGATCGTGGTCCAGGAGGCGGGCGGTTCGTTCACCGGCCTCGACGGCACTCCCGGACCGCACAGCGGCAACGCGGCGGCCTCCAACGGGCTGCTCCACCGCGAGCTGCTGGGCTATCTGAACCAACGGTACTGATCCGGCCACGGTCACCCCGGGGGCGTACGCCCCCTGCGACCAGCCGCTTTCGCACCCGCCCCAACGGGCCATGTGCGCCCCCTTGCTGCCTGCGTGCGGGGCTGCGACTCTAAGAGTCCCCCCACTTGTGAACTTGTGAATCGGTTCTCCAGCGGCCGATCACCAAGGAGGTGGCTCCGTCCATGCTCGTCCGTGACGCCATGAGCACGGTGGTCCTCACCATCGGACCCGCACACACACTCCGCCAGGCGGCCCGGCTGATGGCCGCGCGACGCGTCGGCGCGGCGGTCGTCCTCGACGGCGACTCCGGGCTCGGGATCCTCACCGAGCGCGACATCCTCAACTCGCTCGGCTCCGACCAGAACCCCGACCTCGAGACCGCAGGGACCCACACCACCACCGACGTCGTTTTCGCCGCACCCTCCTGGACCCTGGAGGAGGCGGCCGAGGCAATGGCGCACGGCGGCTTCCGCCACCTGATCGTGATGGACGGCGGCGGCCCGGTGGGCATCGTCTCCGTCCGCGACATCATCCGCTGCTGGGCACCCGCCCGGCGCCACGCCGACACGGTCGTCGGCTGACCGAGCACCGCACGTGAGCACCGAGCGCAGCTCGGGCACACAAACACGGAGGGCCGGCCCCCTGGACAGGGATCCGGCCCTCCGCACAACGACAAACGGTGTCAGCCGCGCAGGGCCTGGAACGCGACCTCGAGCCGCTTGCCGAAGTCGCCGTCCGCCTGACGGAAGTTGTTGATCGCGCGCTCTGCGATGTCGTCGCGCGACACCTTGGCGATGAAGCCGGCGAGATTGTCGATCAGACGGCCCTTCTCGTCCTCGGACATCAGACGGTAGAGGTTGCCCGCCTGCACGAAGTCGCTGTCCTCGGCGTGGTTCAACGCCGCGTGGTTACCGGTGCCGCCGGTGACGGCGGCCGACACCCACAGCGGCCGGTCCGTCTGGAACGGGCCGCCGAAGCTGTTGGGCTCGTAGTTCTTCGCACCCTTGTGGCGGCCGTCGTAGAGGAAGCCGTCACGGCTGTTGGTCCGCGCCTCGGTGGCGTGCGGGCGGTTCACCGGAAGGTGGTCGGCGTTGATGCCGACGCGGTAGCGGTGGGCGTCGCCGTACGCGAAGAGACGGCCCTGGAGCATCTTGTCCGGGGAGGGACCGATGCCCGGCACGAAGTGGGCGGGACTGAAGACGGACTGCTCGACCTCGGCGAACACGTTCTCCGGGTTGCGGTTGAGCTCCAGCTTTCCGATCTCGATCGGCGGGTAGTCCTCGTGCGGCCACACCTTGGTGAGGTCGAACGGGTTGAAGCGGTAGTTCGCCGCGTCGGCCGTCGGCATGATCTGCACCTGCACGGTCCAGGTCGGGAAGTCACCGCGCTCGATGGCCTCGCGCAGGTCTCGCTGGTGGCTGTCGGGGTCCTCACCGGCGAGCTTGTTGGCCTCGTCCTGGGTGAGGTTCTTGATGCCCTGGTCGGTCTTGAAGTGGTACTTGACCCAGAAGACCTCGCCCGCCTCGTTGTTCCACTGGTACGTGTGCGAGCCGTAGCCGTTCATGTGGCGGTACGAGGCGGGGATGCCACGGTCGCCGAAGAGCCAGGTCACCTGGTGCGTGGACTCGGGCGACAGACCCCAGAAGTCCCAGACGTTGTCCGCCTCCTGGCTGCCCGTGTACGGGTCGCGCTTCTGGGTGTGGATGAAGTCGGGGAACTTGATGGCGTCCTTGATGAAGAACACCGGGGTGTTGTTGCCGACGAGGTCGTAATTGCCCTCTTCGGTGTAGAACTTCAGCGCCCAGCCGCGCGGGTCGCGCACCGCGTCGGCCGCACCGAGGTTGCCCGCGACGGTGGAGAAGCGCAGGAACGTCTCGGTCTGCTTGCCGACCTCGGACAGGAACCGGGCGCGCGTCCACTGCGAGACGTCGCGGGTGAGCGTGAAGGTGCCGTAGGCGCCGGCGCCGCGGGCATGGACGACGCGCTCCGGGATGCGCTCACGGTTGAAGTGCGCGAGCTTCTCGAGCAGCAGCTGGTCCTGGACGAGAACCGGACCGCCGGCTCCCGCGGTCTCGCTGTTCTGATTGTCGGCGACCGGCGCTCCGGCCTCCGTGGTGAGCGGTCCCTGCGTCACGTGCGCCTCCTGCATAAATGTCTGCCCAGTTGTCTCATCCGGCGCTGCCAGTCACTCGCTGCCCCCGGCCTGCCTCGTACTGGATCCTACAATGGACATTGTCCAAGTCAAGTGAGCATCCAAAATCACACCCGTTCGCGACCTGGGTTCCTTCACTGTTAGGCTGGCCCTATGAGTGACCTGTTGGAACGACTCCGCGGACGCGGCTGGCGCATGACTGCGCAGCGGCGCGTCGTGGCCGAGGTCCTCGACGGCGAGCATGTCCACCTGACGGCCGACGAGGTGCATGCGCGCGCCGTGGAGAGGCTGCCCGAGATCTCTCGGGCCACCGTCTACAACACGTTGGGCGAGCTGGTGAGCCTCGGCGAGGTGCTCGAGGTGTCGACCGACCGCCGCGCCAAGCGGTACGACCCCAATGCCCACCGCCCGCACCAGCACCTGGTGTGCGCACGGTGCGGCGCGATCCGTGACGTGCATCCGTCCGGCAACCCCCTTGCAGACCTGCCGGACTCGGAACGCTTCGGCTTCACGGTCTCCGACGTCGAGGTGACGTACCGCGGCACCTGCCCGAACTGCGCCGCCGCGTAGGACGAAACCACCGAGTAGGGCCGCGACGTGATCGTCGGGGCCCTACTTCGTCAGGTGCCGGCGTTCCCGCCGCCAGAGGGACTGCCGGGGGCGAGCCACGAGAGCCGGAGGGTTTGTCGGGGGCGAGCCGCGAGGGTGGCCGGAAAATGACCGAAGGCCCGGATCCTTGAGGATCCGGGCCTTCGGTTTCAGTAGCGGGGACAGGATTTGAACCTGCGACCTCTGGGTTATGAGCCCAGCGAGCTACCGAGCTGCTCCACCCCGCGTCGGTGAACACAACCTTACGGTACCCCGCCGACCAGCGCAAATCCCTATGCGGTCAGCTCCTGGATCAATGCCTCGCGCAGTTTCGCCGCCCGCTCCGCCACCTCGTCCGGTCCCAGTTCGACCGCCCTGGCGCACCAGCGCTGCCCCTCCGCGAGCTCCCCCCTGCGGGCGGCGAGCAGCGCGAGGCGCAGCGCGGCCCTGCCGTGTCCGGCGCGGGCCGCACGGGTCCACCACAGGGCGGCCTCCCGCTCGCTGCCCTCACGGGCGAGCAGCAGCCCGAGGTTGAACGCGCCGCTGCGGCTGCCGGCCTCCGCCGCCTCGCGGTACCAGCGGGCCGCGTCCGCCATGTCCCCGCGTGCGGCGGCGAGCATGCCGACGCGCACCTGGGCGCGCCGGTGCCCCTCCTGGGCGGCCCGCTCGTACCACTCCTCGCACTCGCTCTTGTCCGCCATCGGCTCACCGAGCGCCGGGGGCCCCGGCGGCGGCTCGCGCGAGTCCAGCAGGGTGGCCAGCCGGAAGGCGGCCTCGGCGCTGCCGCCGCCCGCCGCGCATCGCAGATGCTGCTCGGCTGTCTGCTCGTCCCCGTCCCTGAGCCGGGCGATGCCGACCTGCAGGGCGGCCTCCGTGTGGCCTGCGGCAGCTGCCCGCTCGTACCAGGCCAGGGCCGTGCGGTCGTCGTCACGGCCGACATGGAGGATGCCCAGGTTGAAGGCCGCGTCGACGCTGCCTGCCTCGGCCGCCTTCGAGAACCAGGGCTCGGCACCGGTGGCATCGCCGGCCTGCAGCAGCAGGACGGCAAGGGCGTTGGCGGCCTCCCGGTGGCCCGCGTATGCGGCACGGCGGTACCACTGCTCGGCCTGCGGCGTGCGGTCCTGGGACGCGCAGAGCAGCCCCAGGTTGTAGGCGCCGTTGACGTCGCCCGCGTCCATGGCAGCGCGGTACCACCGCTCGGCGGTCTGCTGCTCGCCACGGGCGGCGTGCAGCGCACCGAGGGCGTTGGCCGCGTTGCCGTCACCGTCCTGCGCAGCGCGCAGCCACCACACGGCGGCGCTCTCCTCGTCGCCCGCGTCACGGAGCAGGAAGCCCAGAGCACAGGCGGCCCGCGCCTCGCCTTCCTTGGCGGCCGTGAGGTACCAGCGCCCGGCCTCCTTGAGCTCGCCGCGCTTCTCGAGGATCGCCCCAAGATGCAGCGCGGCACGCCGATGCCCCCGAGCGGCGGCCTGCCGGTACCACTGGGCCGCCTCTTCCAGCAGCTCGCCGGCCGCGCCGTCCGCGCCGTCCGCGGCCTGCACCGGGCCGGCGGCGTCGCCGGAGCGGACCCGGCCTTCGGCGGTCCCGGCCCTGCCGGCCTCCTCCGCCACCCGACGCTCCAGGGCGCGGGCCAGTCGGTACGCCGCCTCACGGTGCCCCTGTTCGGCGGCAGCGCGCAGCCAACGCTCCGCGCCCGTCTCGCTGCGGTGCTCCAGGAGGTCGGCGAGGGCGTACGCCCCGAGGGCATGGCCCTGTTCGGCGGACTGTCGCAGCCAGTACTCCGCGGCCGGCTCGTCGCCGCGCTCGCGGAAGTGGCGGCCGAGCGCGTGCGCCGCGGCGGCCGAACCAGCCACAGCGGCGATGCGCCACCAGCCCGCCGCCTCGTCGGCGTACCCGCGCTGGTGCAGCAGGACGCCCAGGTTGTTGGCGGCGGCGCGGTCGCCGTCGGCGGTGGCGCCGCGCAGATAGGACTCGGCACCGTCCAGGTCCCCACGGCGCAGCAGCAGTGCACCGAGCACGCTCATCGACGCGGTGTCACCGCGGTCCGCGGCGCTGCGGTGGCGCGCCTCGGCGCCGGCGGTCTCCTCGGTATCGGCACCGGCGGCGTTGTCCGTCGCACCGAAGGGACCGGCGATGACGACGTTGTCGGCACCGTCAGTGCTGTCGGCGCTACTCAGCCGGCCGACGGCGTCCACCGCGTGGATCGCGTCCGCCACGTCTCCGGCGTGCGGCTGCACAAACCGCCCTGTCTCCAACAGAGTTGCCCTGTCCCCCATAAATTCCATCGTCGCACCACCTGCAACCCGCGTACACCTGGTATACCGCAGCCAGTGAGGTCACTTCAGCGTTTTGTCGACATGCCCACAGAGAGATAAGTCAAACACGTCGGGCCCCAACTCGCCCCCTGCGGCACGCGGTTCGCACAACAACCCCCCGAAGGTGTCGGGGCAACACGAAGAAGGACCCGGATCCTCAAAGGATCCGGGCCCTCTTCTTTCCAGTAGCGGGGACAGGATTTGAACCTGCGACCTCTGGGTTATGAGCCCAGCGAGCTACCGAGCTGCTCCACCCCGCGTCGTTGTGTCCCAACCGTACCACGACGCGGGGTGGGCCCTGTCAGCTGCCGTTTTCCGGCTCCTTCAGCCTGGCCTCGGCGTCGGCGGCCCGCTGCAGAGCGTCCTGCAGCGCCTCCTGAGCCTTGCCGTAGGCCGTCCAGTCGCCCTTCTTCATCGCCTCCTCGCCGTCCGCGTACGCCTTCTGCGCGTCGGCGATGGCGTCCTGGAGCGCGGCGTCACCCGTCTTGGGCGGCTCCGTGGGCTCGGTGGGCGGCTCGTCGGGATCGGCAGGCGGTGGAGTCGTGGCGCCCTCGCCGAACACCTGGGACAGCGCGCCGCCCAAGTCGTTGGCGAAACCGATCTTTTCGCCGTACACCACGGCCACCTTGCTCAGCAGCGGGTACTCCGATCCACGGCCCTGGGCGTAGATCGGCTCGACGTACAGGAAGCCGCTGTCCAGCGGGACCGTCAGCAGATTGCCGTACTTGATCGTCGAGTCGGCGCCCTTGAGGTCGCGGACGAAGTTGGCGATCGGATCATGTCTGTTGAGTCGGCTCTGCACCTGCTCCGGTCCGTCGACCTTGTCGTCCGTGACCCGCATGAGTCTGATCTTGCCGTAGTCACTGCTGTTGGCGTCGGCGTCGACCGCCATGAACGCCCGCAGATTCGGCCGCCCGCTGGGGGTGAACGTCGTCGTCAGCGAGAACTGCTGCGCCTTCTCACCCGGCAGCTTCATGGACAGGTAGTACGGCGGAACCGCGTTGCTGTCCGACTTGGTCGGGTCGTTCGGCACCTGCCAGGCGTCACTCGCGTTGTAGAACGGCGCCGGCTCGGTGACGTGGTAGAGCGTCAGCAGCTCGCGCTGGACCTTGAACATGTCCTGCGGATACCGCAGATGGGCCTTCAGCTCAGCCGGAATGTCCGCCTTCGCCTTGACCGTGCCGGGGAAGGCCTTCTTCCACGTCTTCAGGACCGGGTCGTTCTCGTCCCACTCGTAGAGCTTGACCGTGCCGTCGTAGGCGTCGACGGTGGCCTTCACCGAGTTCCGGATGTAGTTGACCTGGTTCTGCTGGGCGACAACCGCACGCTGGCGGTCGGTCAGCGAGTCGGCCGTGGTGTCCCCGAGCGTCGTACGCGATGCGTAGGGATAGCCGTTGGTGGTGGTGTACGCGTCGACGACCCACTGGATCCGCTTGCCCACGACGGCCGGATAGGCGTCGCCGTCGATGGTCAGCCACGGCGCGACCGCCTCGACGCGCTCCTTGGGCGTGCGGTTGTAGAGGATCTGCGAGCCCTCGCCGATGGCTCCCGAGTACAGGATCTGGGGCTCGCTGAAGGCGACGGAGTACGCGGCGCGGTTGAGCGGGCTGGACAGGTCGATGCCGCCCTTGCCCCGGTAGCTCGTGGTGATCTGGCCGCCGCCGTCCTGCTCGTAGTCGAGCTCCTTCTGGGGCCCGCCGACGATGGAGTACTGCGTGGTCTTCTCGCCGTAGTAGATCCGCTGCTCGTATTCGCCGAGAGCGCCCTTGGACGGCAGGCCGGACTCGGTGAACTCCGGGGCGCCCGACGTGCCCGCGGCGGTGTTCGTGCCCTTGGCCGCGACGGCGCCGTAGCCATGGGTGTAGGTGAAGTGGTCGTTGATCCAGTTGCGCTTGTCGACGCCCTGGAGGTTGAGCTCACGCAGACCGATGATCGTGTCCTGGCCCTTGTACCGGTCGATGTCCAGGGTGGACGGGAACTGGTAGTACTTCCGCTCCTGCTCCAGCTGCTGGAACGTGGGGGACACGATGTTGGGATCGTTGATGCGGTAGCTGGCGGCCGAGTCGGCGTCGTCGCGCTGCTTCTCGGCGTTCTTGACCTGGCCCCGGCCCGTGTAGTCCGACGGCTTCACACTGTCGATCCCGTAGGCCTTGCGGGTCGCCTCGATGTTCTTCCGGATGTACTCGGCTTCCTTGGCCTGCTCGTTCGGCTGGACCTGGAACTTCTGGACGATCGCCGGGTACAGCCCGCCGATCAGAATCGCCGACAGCACCATCAGCCCGAAGCCGATGACCGGCAGCTGCCAGGTGCGGCGCCACAGGGTCGCGAAGAAGAGCAGGGCACAGATGACCGCGATGCAGAACAGGATCGTCTTCGCGGGCAGATATGCGTTGGCGTCGACGTACCGCAGACCGGTCCAGTTGCTCGTCGCCTTGAAGTCGCTGGACTTCACCGCGAGCCCGTAGCGGTCGAGCCAGTACGCCACCGCCTTGAGCGCCACGAAGATTCCGAGCAGCACCGACAGATGGCCCGTCGCGGCTCCCGTCGCCCGCGCGCCGGGGCTGGTGATCCGCAGCCCGCCGTACAGGTAGTGGGTCAGAGCGGCGGCGATCAGCGACAGCACGACGGCCGCGAAGCCGAAGCCCAGCAGGAAGCGGTACCAGGGCAGGTCGAACGCGTAGAACGCGACGTCCATCTTGAACTGCGGGTCCTTCTGGCCGAAGGGCACGCCGTTGACCCACATCAGCCAGGTCCGCCACTGGCTGGTGGCCGATGCTCCGGCGATCAGCCCCACGAGCGCGGTGACCGCGAGCAGCACCCACTTCTTGTACGGGGCGATACTCATGCGGTACCGGTCGAGGCTCTGCTGCTCCAGCGACATCGCGCTGAGCGGCGGCCGCAGCCGGTGCGCCAACCAGATGTTCAGCGCGACCGCCAGGGCCATGAGCAGGCCGAAGACGGCGAACAGTCCGATCTTGGTCCACAGCGTGGTGGTGAAGACGGAGGAGTAGTTGACGGAGCGGTACCAGAGCCAGTCGGTCCAGAACCCGGCGAACATGACAAAGACCATGGCCAGGACGGCCAGGACGCCCAATGTCATGAGCAGGGTGCGGACACGCCGGGACGGGCGGCCCACTCTCATCCGTGGCCCGGTCGGGCCTCCGCCGCGGTCCGGCATCTGGAAAGCCAACGTGCGCACCTCGAAGTTCGCGGTCGTGTGAAACGGGCCCCGCGATCGTAGAGCCCACTCATGCAACTTACTGAGGCTTTACCTAGTTCCCGTCACGGGGCAGGAAGGAGGCAGGATATTGGCCATGTCCAACGTTTCTTCCTCCACCCCCGACAATCAGCCCCCTCCGGCGGCCGGCCCGCTCACTCGGGCCGTGCTCGAGATCGACGAGTATGCGGCCGGGCTCGGCTGGGACCAGCCGGCGCGGCTCTTCGCACTCGTCGACACGGCCCAGCTCCGCGCCCAGGAGCCCGGCCTCGCCGCACAGCTCGGCCTCGACGAAGCCGCCGCGGGAGCCCCCCTCACCCCGATCGAGCAGGACGAGATCCCGGCCGGCACCCCGCTGGACGAGTTCCTCGGCACGATCGCCTGGCCCGACGCCGTCGTCGGCTGCGCGCTGACCGTGGAGCGCCTGATGCTTCCGCCGTCGGCGGAGACCGCCGTGCCGAACGGTCTTGACGACGCGGCGCTCACCAAGTGGGTGGCCGCCCACCCGGACCGCCAGGAGGTCCGCATGACGGTCGCGGTTCTGCGTGACGGAGCCCGCGAGTCGGCGCTGCGGCTGCGCGAGAAGGACTCCGCGAAGGAAGTGCTCACGGGTGCCGGTCTTGTGCCGGGCCTGGCCGAGGCCCTGGCCGCGACCTTCGAGGACTGACCCGGCGGGACCCCACTACGGGCGCGAGGGCGCCGTCGTCGCGCAGATCATCTGTGCGACGACGGCGCCCTCGCGCCGTCTCCCTGTTCCCTGCTCGCTGCTCGCTGCTCGCTGCTCGCTGCTCGCTGCCTCAGCCT
Organism: Streptomyces sp. NPDC043812; assembly: GCF_056436245.1. NCBI lineage: Bacteria > Bacillati > Actinomycetota > Actinomycetes > Kitasatosporales > Streptomycetaceae > Streptomyces > Streptomyces sp. NPDC043812. The sequence goes on along the minus strand of NZ_JBWKCY010000015.1, from coordinate 81,409 downwards.
GCCGAGCAGCTCGGCAGCCCGGTCGCGTCGCCCGAGCGGATCTTGTCGAGCGACTTCCGGGCGTCGTCGATGGTGTCCACCTTGACCAGCGTGAGCCCGTCCGGGATGTCGGAGGCGGCCGACGCGCAGTTGTCGGCGGGCGTGAGGAAGTACTCGGCGCCTGCGTCGCGCGCGCCCACGAGCTTCATCTCGATACCGCCGATCGGGCCGACCTTGCCCTTCTCGTCGATCGTTCCGGTGCCGGCCACGAACTTCCCGCCGGTCAGATTCTCGGCGGTGAGCTTGTCGACGATGCCCAGCGAGAACATCAGCCCGGCGCTCGGCCCGCCGACGTCGGCGAGGTGAATGTCGATCGTGAACGGGAAGGTGTGGTCGATGCCGGCCTGGATCCCGACGATCGCACGTTTGTCGTCCTCCGCCTTCACCGTGGTGATCGTGACCTTCTCGGTGCCGCGTGGCTCCCTGCCCGCCTTCTCCGCCGCGGCAGCCTCCTTGGTGGGGACGACGGTGAAGACGACGTCCTGGCCGGGCTTGTGCTTCACGACGAGCTTGGCGACATCGCCGGGTTCCTTGATCTCGGTGCCGTCCACGGCACGGATGACGTCGCCTGCGTGCAGCCTGCCCTCGGCCGGTGAGCCCTTGACGACGCTGGAGACGACCACCCGCGACTTCACGGGGATCTCCAGCTCACGCAACGCCGCGACCTTGGCGCTCTCCTGGGACTGGCTGAACTCCTCGGCGTTCTCCTGCGTCGACTGCTCTTCCGTCTTCCCGTCGGGATAGAGCGTGTCGTGCGGGACCACCACGTTGTCGTGGGCGATCCACCCGTACATCGCCTCGAGGAGATTCATCTGGTAGTCCGCGCCGGTCACCCTGACGGTGGTCATGTTGAGGTTGCCGGTCGTGGGGAAGGTCTTGCGCCCGGTGATCTGCAGCACCGGCTCGCCGTCCGCGGAACCCAGGGTGTTCACGGTGGGCCCGGGAGACATCTCGGCGTACGGAACCCTGAAGAACACCACGCCTGCGCAGAGCAGCGCGATGAAGACGAGGGTGGAGGCGAGCATCGTCGCAGTGCGGCGTGGCATGGAACGACAGTACGGGATGAGCCTGTGCGACCTCTTTCGGGGCCGGTCCGTACGAGGCTGTTCCGCGATCGCGTACGCCCGGCGTCACTGCCGAACGGCGTCCCCGGCGGAATCCGCCTTTTCCATGGCGTCGCGGAAGCGTGCATAGCCGGCAAGCTCGGCGACGTCCCCGCTCGTGCGGTTTCGCGAGGCCCAGCTCGCCCATATCGCAGCACCGACAGCAGCGACAAGCGGAATCAGCAACCAAGCCAGGACTGCCATCGCGACCTCCCTACCCCATGAGCGAACGCAACCGAATGATCAGCAGATTAGCCATCTGCGTGTTCAACGCTCACGGCAGGGGGTCGGTTACGCAAATCGGGGCGGATAGGCCCCGACCGGGTTTCATCGTCCAAGATCGACACGAACGGACCCTGCTGACACCTCATCAGCACACTTCCGCCCGCCCGGAACGACAGCGCCACGCGCCGACCCGCCCACCCGTCGCCCGACCACCACCCCCGGACGACAGCGCTACGCGCCGACCCACTCTTCTGTACCGTCCGAGAAGGTCTGGTGCTTCCAGATCGGGACCTCGTGCTTGAGGTCGTCGATCAGCTTCCGGCACGCGTCGAACGCCTCGCCCCTGTGCGGACACGAAACGGCGACGACGACCGCCAGATCCCCGACCTCCAGGTCACCCACACGGTGGACCGCGGCCAGCGCCCGAACGGGGTACTCCGCGACCACCTTCTCGGCGATGCGGCGCATCTCCGACTCGGCCGAGGGGTGGCAGGAGTAACCCAGCCTGGCGACATCTGTGCCGCTGTCGTGGTTGCGCACGGTCCCCACGAACAGGGCTGTGCCCCCCGCGGCATCGTCGCCTACGGCCCTGAAGACCTCGTCGAGGGAGAGCGGGGTGTCACGGATCGCGAGCAGCCGGATGGGGTCCTGCGCCGCCTGCTCGCCCGGGTGGTCGTACGTGCGTGCCATGCAGCCATCGTGCCGTACGGCACTGACAAGGCGGAATAGCCCTTCCGACGGTTCGCCCGTGTCCCCCCTTGGAGCCTCCTACAGACGACCGGACGGCCCGACGGCCTCGGCGGCCTACCGGTCAGATCCGCCGGCGTGCCTTGCGGGCGCGCCGGACCAGCGCCGCCGTGCCCAGCAGCGCGACCGTGGCGCCGGCCGCACCCGCGGCGGTCGCGTCCTTGCGCCCCAGCCTGCGGCCCGCGACGGTGTGCCGTCCCTCGACCTCCTCCAGGAGCGCGGCCAGCACCTCCTCGTTGGTCCAGTGGGGGCGCCAGCCGGCGTCGTGCAGACGGCTCACGCTCACCACCCAGGGATGCATCGTGTACGCGAGATCCCCGGCCGGCGACGGCGTGAGGCCGATCCGGTGCAGGCGGGCCGCCGCGCCGAGCGCGACCGCCGAGGGCAGCTCCATGCGGCGGATGCCGCTGAGCTCCTCAACCTCCTCCTGCTCCAGCCAGCCGTCACAGCCGACGGCCATCTCCCCCTCGACCTTCTCCAGTGCCGCGTACTCCAGGGCGCTGACCAGGTCGTCGACGTGGCAGAACTGCCAGGTGGGCCTGGAGCCGGCGACCACGAGGAGCCTGGGCGACTCGAAGTAACGCGTCAGGGCAGTGTCGGTGCCGCCGACCAGGACGGCGGGCCTGACCACCGTGACGTTGAGCCCGGGGTGCGCGCGCGGCGCGCGCCGGGCGAGCCGTTCGATCTCCAGCAGGTCGCCGACGCCCGTCGCCTCGGCCGTGGCGCGCAGCTCGGCGTCCTCGGAGAGAGGGATGTCGTTGTCGGGGAGTGCGCCGTAGACCATGGCGGACGTGCACAGGACGACCCGGTGGACCCCCACAGCAGCGGCCGCGGTCAGCACCGTCTGGGTGCCGCGCACGTTGTAGGCGGTGCGGGCGGCAGGGTCGGACTCCAGATCGAGATCGAGCGCGAGATGCACGACGACATCGGCGCCGCGCAGTTTCTCCGCGATGGCCGGGTCCCGCACATCGAGAATGTGCCACTGCGCCTCGGACACCTCGCCGCGGCGCTCGTCGATGGCAATGACCTGTTTGATCTCCTCGGACGCGGCAAGGCGCCTGGTGAGCAGGTCGCCGATGCCCGTCGCGGCACCGGTGACCGCCACGACGGGGCCACGGCCCGCCGCCGGGGTTGAGTGGTTTCGCGCTGCGCGAACCTGCGGATCTGGGGAACTCACCAGGCGTCTCCAGCGGTTGTCTTCAATACGCAAGCGAATGACGCATACGCACCAACTGGCGTCCATCCTGCCGCAGCCCGGGGGCAAGCGGAGCACCGAGCCCACAAGCGGCCCGGATGTCGAAGCCGCACGGCCCCCCGGCCGCTTAGGCTGGGTGGTGTTGTCGGGCAGTCGCCGCCGGCGGAAAGCCGACGGCCCTACGAGCCGAGGAAACCCGTGAGTGACACCCCATTCGGATTCGGCCTTCCGCCGGAGGAGCCGGAGAACGGCGACGAGGGCAAGAAGAAGAATCCCGCCGGAGGTGGCCAGGGCTCCGGTGGGTCCCCGGCCAATCCCTTCGGGTTCGGATTCGGCGAGGGCGGTGACAATCCCTTCGCCGCCATGTTCGGCTCCCTTAATCCCAACGACCTCGGCGCGGCGTTCCAGCAGCTCGGCCAGATGCTGAGCTACGAGGGAGGCCCGGTGAACTGGGACATGGCCAAGCAGATCGCACGCCAGACCGTCTCCCAGGGCACCCCGGACGGCACCAAGGACGCGAGCGTCTCCCCGGTGGACCGCACGGCGGTCGAGGAAGCCGTGCGGCTGGCGGACCTGTGGCTCGACGGTGCGACCTCGCTGCCCTCCGGTGCGAGCACAGCCGTCGCCTGGAGCCGTGCGGAGTGGGTCGAGGCGACCCTCCCCGCATGGCAGCAGCTTGTCGACCCGGTCGCCGAGCGCGTCGGCCTTGCGATGGGCGATGTGCTGCCCGACGAGATGCAGGCCATGGCCGGCCCGCTGATCGGGATGATGCGCTCCATGGGCGGAGCGATGTTCGGCCAGCAGATCGGCCAGGCCGTCGGCGTCCTGGCCGGTGAGGTCGTGGGCTCGACGGACATCGGCCTGCCGCTGGGGCCGGCCGGAAAGGCCGCCCTGCTCCCGCTGAACGTGGAGGCGCTGGGCAAGGACCTGGGCGTGCCGAAGGAGGAGGTGCGGCTGTACCTCGCTCTGCGGGAGGCCGCCCACCAGCGGCTCTTCGCGCATGTTCCGTGGCTGCGCTCGCATCTGTTCGGTGCGGTCGAGGGCTACGCCCGTGGGATCAAGGTCGACACGACGAAGCTGGAGGACGTGGTCGGCCAGTTCGATCCGTCGCATCCCGAGCAGTTGCAGGAGGCGCTGCAGCAGGGCATGTTCCAGCCGGAGGACACCCCGGAGCAGAAGGCGGCGCTGGCGCGTCTGGAAACGGCGCTCGCGCTCGTCGAGGGCTGGGTGGACGCGGTGGTCCACGAGGCCGCCTCGTCCCGGCTGACGTCGGCGAGCGCGCTGCGGGAGACGCTGCGCAGGCGCAGGGCGTCCGGTGGGCCGGCGGAGCAGACGTTCGCGACACTGATCGGTCTGCAGCTTCGTCCGCGCAGGCTGCGGGACGCCTCGCGACTGTGGGCCTCGCTCACGGACGCGCGCGGCGTGGACGGCCGTGACGCCTTGTGGGAGCACCCCGACATGCTGCCGACGGCGACCGACCTGGACGACCCGGACGGCTTTGTGCACCGCGAGCAGCTGGACTTCTCCGAGCTGGACAAGATGCTCGGCGAAGCTGCCGGCGGCAAGGGTCCGAGGCTCGACAAGGAGACGCCCGAGAACGCCGGGACGGACAAGGGCTCCGGGACGGACAAGGATTCCGGGACGGCCGAGGACGACACCGACAAGTGAGCCTCCACGACGACGCGGTCCTCGTGCTCAAGGGCTATGACGCCCGCGGGGAGCAGGAAGAGCTGCGGCAGACGTATCTGGACCACCTGGCGGCACACCCGGACGGCATGTGGAAGTCCTGCGCGGCCGGGCATCTGACGGCCAGCGCGCTGGTTGTCGACGCGGAACGCGGTCGTGCGCTGTTGACGCTGCACAAGAAGCTGGGCATGTGGCTGCAGATGGGCGGCCACTGCGAACCGGGCGACACGACGCTCGCCGCGGCTGCGCTGCGCGAGGCCACGGAGGAGTCCGGGATCCCCGGGCTGACGCTGCTGCCCGGTGGCCCGGTCACCCTGGACCGGCACGCGATTCCGGCACCGTGCCACTGGCATCTGGACGTGCAGTACGCGGCGCTGGCCCCGGCAGGGGCGGTCGAGGCGATCAGCGACGAATCACTGGATCTGCGCTGGTTCCCGTACGACGAGGTCGCGGGCGTGGCCGACGCCTCCGTCGTACGGCTGCTGGAGCGTACGCGGGCGACCCTCTAGGTCCTGGCAGGTGCGCGTAAGGGGCGGTCGGCCTGGCGTGTCCCCGCCGAAGGCAGGGGATGGCGACCGCCCCTTACGCATGCCCATCAGGCCTGTCCGGCCCTAGTTCCAGGCGTTGTTCTGGTTCTGCGCGTGGGAGCCGTGCTGGCCGGCTCCGAACTGTGCGCGCACGCCCTGCCCGAGGTCCGCGTTCTGCGGCGGCATGACCTCACTGGGCTGGACCAGGGCGAAACCCTGGCCGAGGAAGCTCAGCTCCCAGCCCTCTCCGGTGTTGCCGCGGCGGCGGCGCACGTTCGAGGAGTGCGTCTGCGCCTGCATCTGCACCCGCAGCGCGGAGGACCAGGCCACGATGGCGTCGGCGTCCACGTTGACGTACTTGTCCGGCGTGACCTGCATCATCAGCGGCTGGCCCGAGGTCATCAGCGCGACCTTGCCCCGGCCGGAGATGTTGAGCTGGTACTTGCCGGATCCGGAGATGCCGTACTGGCTGTCCACCGCGATGACCTCGGTGTGCAGCGAGGAGTCCAGCGCCAGCACATAGGCGCTGTCGACGGTCATGCCCTCCTGGTCCACGTCGACGACGTGGACGTACTGCGCGAGGTTGGCGAAGTAGACGGTGCCCTGGCCGGAGCAGCGCATCAGGTCCAGGCCCTCGCCCGTGTTGGCGCGGGCCCGGCGCTGGGTGCTGGTCTGGTACTCGCCGTCGAAGTCGACGAGCCCCTGGTAGGCGACCATCGCGCCCTTGCGGGCGAGGACGTCGTCGTGGCCGGAGAGTGCGACCCGCAGCAGTTGCGGATTCTGCACGACGTACCGGTCCTGGGACTGCTGCTCGGTGTAGCTGAAAAGCGGACTCTGCATGGTGTGTTCTCGCTCCCCCTCAGCCCCGGACCCGAAGGCGGTCGGTGCTGTCCTCGCTCGGCTGGACGACGACGATTCCCTGGCCGGAGAAGGCCATCTGGTACGCCTCGCCGCTGCCCCGCCCGACGAGGGAGGAGGCCTTGAAGCTGCGCTTGCCCTTCACCTTGAGATTCGGGGACCAGGCGACAAGCGCATCCGGGTCGACATACGTCTCGTCGTCACCGCGCCCGCAGTCGACGACGATCGGGGTGCCGCGCGAGGTCAGCGCGACCCAGCCGGTGCCCGCGATCTCGACGTTCCACATGCCCTGGCCGGCGAACTTGGCGAGGCCCTTCACCTTTTCGACGCCCCACTGGAGGTGGGCGTCGAAGGCGAGCACATTGGTGCCGTTGACCGAGAGGGAGTCGTTGTTGAGGTTGATGACCACGACATCCGCGCCGTAGTCGGCGAGGTAGAGCAGGCCGTCGCCGGCGCACTTCATGAGGGGCGCGCCCTCACCGGTCACCCACTGGGCGGCGATCTGGCGGACGGCGGGCGGGTTCGGCTCGTACTGGACGAAGCCTTCGTACGCGACCATCGAGCCGGTGCGTGCGTAGAGGTCCTGGCCACTGGCCATGGCGACCTTGAGCATCGTGCGGCCGTGGTTCTCCATCCGGGCCGCGATCGGGGTCGGGGCGAAGCCCGCGAGTTGCTGGTTCATTCTTCGGGCTCCCTCAGACCTCGTACGGCTGGACGACGATGAAGTTGCCGGGTGCTCCCCGGAACTGGAGGTTCACGGTCTCTCCGCTGTGTCCGGGGTAGGCATTGCGGCGCAGCCGGACCTGGCTGGAGAGGATGACCTGCGAAGCCGCCGACCAGGCGACGACGGCATTGCAGTCGGCGAAGGTCGTGGGCGTGACGGGCAGGACGACGGGCACACCCTGGGTCTTGACGACCACAGTGCCGGTGCCCTGGAACATCATCGTGAACAGAGCGCCGCCGGGGATGCCGTGGCCCTCGATACGGCGGACCTCGTGCTGCAGCGACTCGTCGAAGGCGAGGACGTTCTCCGCGGAGACGCAGATCCCGTCGCCCTGCAGCTCGATGGAGTGCAGATGCGCGCCGTTCTCGGCGAGGAAGATCTGGCCTCGTCCGGTGCAGCGCATCAGCTGCATTTCCTGGCCCGTCGCATTGCCGACGATCCGGCCGGCGAAACCGGCGCCCTTGTAGCTGAAGTCGACCTTGCCCTGGTACATGACCATGCTGCCCTGGCGGGCGAGCACGGGCGTGCCGCCCATGGTGAGGTCGACCCGCATCAGCTGCTGGTTCTGCGGCGTCCAGCGCTGGCCGGTGGGCGCTTCCTTGTACGGCTGCAGGGCTGCCTGGAGGCCTGCGCCCGTCTGCGGCGCGCCTTGGGGGATGCCCTGCGGCGTTCCGGGCTGCGTCATTCCGGGCTGCTGGCCGTAAGGCGTGGGCGCCTGCTGTCCGTAGGGCGACGGCATTCCGGGCGGCGGTACCTGCCCGGGAACCTGCCCGAACTGCGGCTGCTGCGGCTGCTGGCCGTACGGCGACGGTGCCGGCGGCGGCACGGTGCCGGCCGGCGGCGCCATCGGGGCGGCCATGGTGGGCGCGGCGTGCATCTGCGGATTCGCGGCAGGCGCCTGGTGCGCCGCGGCCGGAGCGGGGGCACCGAAGCCCGGTGCGGGCTGCGGCGCCTGCGGTGCCTGAGGCGCGCCGAAGCCGGGCGCGGCAGCTGCAGCCTGCGGGGGCGGCGCGAACGAGGGGGCGGCGCCCTGCTGTTGTTGCGGAGCGGACTCCTCCTCCGCCACCTCTCCGCCGAAGTTCTTCAACAGCGCGTCGAGGCCGCCGTCGAATCCCTGGCCGACGGCGGCGAAGCGCCACACGTCCTTGAGGTAGAAGTCGCCGAGCATCACCGCGCGCTCGGTGGTGAACTCCGAGCCGGTGAAGGCGTACCGGACGACCTCTTCGCCGCCCGCGACGATGCGGATGTACCCAGGACCGATCTGCGACATCTGCCCCGCGCCGTCGATCGTGGCGGTGAAGGAGAGCTTGTGGATGTTCGCGGGGATGCGGTCGAGGGTGACGCGGAACGACTCGGTGTCACCGGCTTGCGCTCCGAGCAGCTGAACGGACTCTTCCGGTGACTTCGGCTGATTGAAGAAGATGAAGTACCGGTCGTCCGAGAGCTGCTCGTTGGCATCGAGACCGAAGCAGCTGATGTCGAAGGTCAGTCCAGGAGCCGCGATCTGCACACCTACGTACAGATCCGTTCCCGGCGTCAGATCACTGATCTTGGCCTTGTGGCCGCGTTGGAATTCCCTGGCCATGCGTTACGACCGTCCCCCATCCCGAAATATGAATGCGTCGCGTCAGGCTAACCGCTGGCAGCGACATTGAGCCAAGCCGGTACACATTCGGTACAGGACCGTCGACACCCGATCCCCGTGCCAGGCCGACGAATCAGTCCTCGCGCGCGGCGGGCAGGTGGGGCAGCCGATCGGCCGCGACGACCCCTTCGAGGTAGCCGCGGGCCCGTTCGGTACGGGGGTACGCCTCCAGCAGCCGCCAGAAGCGCGGCCCGTGCCCCGGCACCAGCAGATGGGCCAGCTCATGGACGAGCACATAGTCGACGACGTACTCCGGCATGCCCTGCAGCCGGTGCGAGAGCCGGATGCTGCCCTCGGCCGGAGTGCAGGACCCCCAGCGGGTGTTCTGATTTGTCACCCACCGCACGGATGCCGGTTTTGCCCGACCGTCGAAGTACTGTTCGGACAAGCGCCGGGCCCGCTCGGAGAGTTCGCCGTCGCCCAGGACCCGTTTGCTCTCCTGAGCCGCGAGCTTGTCCAGCATCACGCCCACCCACCGCCGCTCCTCGGCCTCGGACATCCGGGCAGGGATCAGCACGATGGTGCGGTCGCCTTCGCGGTATGCGGAGACGGTTCTGCTGCGCCGGGCACTCCTGCGGACCTCGACCGCACTCGTGGCCGACCCGCGGTGCGGGGGACGTGTCGCGCTTCGCTGCGTGGTTCCCGCGCCGCGCGCTGAGGTCTCCCCGGTGACACGCGGGGATGGGTCGACGGGCACGCCCCGACGTTACCCGCTGTCAGTGTGGGAAGTCCCGTCCCGTGAACGGTTCTCCCTTGATCCACTCCATGGCTGCACGATTTGAACGACTAATACCCCGCGCCTGTGGACAACTTTTCACACACTTCCGCGCGAACCGTCATTCTGACAACGGTTCGGAGAACGCCCGGCGACGGGTGTCCGACCTGGCTTCGGCGCATCAGGTACCGAAGATCGAAATGCTCACGGGGGAACGGGGAGCGGATATGCATCCGATGATGAAGCCTGCCCTGCGGCGGGCTTGGCGGGACCGCCGGTCCGTGCAATTCGGCGTGACACCGGCACACGCCGTGACAGTGGGACCGCTGGACACCGCGACCGGCTCGCTCATCGAGCTGCTCGACGGCACACGCGGGCTCGAGCTGGTGCGCTCGGAGGCCCGGGCCATGGGCCTGCCGGACGGCAGGGCCGATGCGCTGATCGACCGACTGGCGGCCGCGGGGCTCCTCGACGACCCGACGGCCGAGGGCCCGGGCCTCGACGGACTGCGCAGGAGGAGCGCCGCCCTCGACCGGTTGCGTCCCGATCTGGCATCGCTGTCCCTGCTTCATCCCGAACCGGGCGGCGCGTTGGGCCACCTGGCCGCCCGGCGCGCCATACGGGTCCAGGTGCGGGGCGCCGGCCGGGTCGGGGCACTGGTTGCCGCGACGCTCTCCGCTGCCGGTGTGGGCAGGGTCGATGTCATGGACGGCGGCCGCACGGAGCCGGGCGACGTGGCACCCGGTGCTCTGCCCGCCGAGGAGGTCGGGGAGCGGCGCGACACGGCCGCGCGCCGACTGGTGCGCCGCTGCGCACCCGACCGCCCTCCACGGGCCGGTGAGATGAAGGATCCGGGCGGAAGCGAGCCTGGCCTGTCCCTCGTCGTGGTGACACCGCGCGACGGACTCGGCGCGTACGCACCCGCGCCACCGCTCGCCGAGGACTGGATCGCCGGCGGGATTCCCCATCTGTACGCCGGAGTTGTCGAGGCCACCGGCGTGGTCGGCCCGCTCGTGGTGCCCGGAAGCACGGCGTGCGCGGGCTGTCTGGAGCAGGGCCGGACGGAGCGGGACCCGGCCGGGGCGATGCTGCTCGCCCAGTGGCGGTCCGGCGGGCGGCGCGGAGCGGTGCCTCTCGCCTGCGACGTCGCCCTGGCGACGACGGTTGCGGGGCTCGCCGCCTGCCATGCCCTGTCCTACCTCGACGGTCACGTGCCGGCGAGCACCGACTGCCGCTGGGAGGTGTCGCTCCCGTCCCTGCAGTGGCTGCCGGAACGGATCACGCCCCACTCCGACTGCCCTTGCGGTGCCGCGGGGAGAACTGAGAGGGGGCACACATCGGGTTCGGATCCGACACACGAGACAATGACCGGGCAACTGCCGTCAACGGAGCAATGCCGTAAGGCACATGCGGCAGGCCGGCTGGGATTTGGAGGGGCGTATGTCTGATCTTCCCCGCAAGGCGGTCACCCGGACCGCCAAGTTGGCCGCGCTGCCTCTGGGCTTCGCCGGCCGTGCCACCTGGGGCCTCGGCAAACGGATCGGCGGCAAGTCCGCCGAGATCGTGGCCCGTGAGCTGCAACAGCGCACCGCGGAACAGCTGTTCAAGGTCCTCGGCGAGCTGAAGGGAGGCGCGATGAAGTTCGGGCAGGCGATGTCCGTCTTCGAGTCCGCGCTCCCCGAGGAGGTCGCCGGCCCCTACCGCGCCGCGCTGACCAGGCTTCAGGACGCCGCGCCCCCGATGCCGACGCGCACCGTTCACTCCGTGCTGGAGGAGCGTCTCGGTGAGGAATGGCGCGAGCTGTTCCTCAGCTTCGAGGACAAGCCCGCGGCCGCCGCCTCCATCGGCCAGGTGCATCGCGCTGTGTGGCACGACGGACGCGAAGTCGCCGTCAAAGTGCAGTACCCGGGCGCGGGAGACGCCCTGCTGTCGGACCTCACCCAGCTGAGCCGCTTCGCCAAGCTGCTGGGGCCGCTGATCCCCGGCATGGACATCAAGCCGCTGATCGCCGAACTGCGCGACAGGGTCTCCGAAGAGCTGGACTACGAACTGGAGGCCGATGCCCAGCGCGCGCACGCGGCCGAGTTCGCCGACGACCCTGACGTGGTCGTGCCGGATGTGGTCCACCAACGCGACCAGGTGCTGGTGACGGAGTGGATCGAGGGAATACCGCTCGCCGAAGTGATCGCGGGCGGCACGGAAGAGGAGCGTGACCGCGCGGGCCAACTGCTGGCACGGTTCCTCTTCTCCGGTCCCGCGCGTACGGGTCTGCTGCACGCCGACCCGCACCCCGGGAACTTCCGGCTGCTGCCGGGCGAGAGCGGCGAGGGCAGCGGGGACCTGAGGCTCGGCGTGCTGGACTTCGGCACGGTGGACCGGCTGCAGGACGGTCTGCCGGCGACCATCGGCGAATGCCTGCGCATGACCCTGGACGGCGAGGCGGAGGCGGTCTATCAACTGCTGTGCGAGGAAGGCTTCGTCAAGGAGACCATCGATCTCGACCCGGACGCGGTGCTCGACTACCTGCTTCCGATCATCGAGCCGGCCGAGGTCGACGAGTTCACGTTCACCCGTGGCTGGATGCGCACCCAGGCCGCCCGGATCGCGGACATCCGCTCCCCCGCCCACCAGTTGGGCAAGCAGCTCAATCTGCCGCCCTCGTATCTGCTGATACACCGCGTGACGCTGAGCACGATCGGCGTGCTCTGTCAGCTGAACGCGTCCGTGCGCCTGCGCGAGGAGCTGGAGGCGTGGCTGCCCGGCTTCCTGGCATCGGAGGAGGAGACCTGGGCCGACGGGGACGCGGGCCACGACGGAGCGGGAGACGCGGACGCGGCGGTGGAGGCAGGGGCCTGACGCCCTACCGGCGCTCGAGCCGGTGATCGGCGGCCGCACTCACCACCAGGACGAGTCCAGCCTGCCTTCGATCGACCTGATGTTGGCGCGGGCGCACTCCTGGCACAGGTACTGACGGACGCCGTTCTCCACCGAGCAGGTCCAGGTCGGTGGCGTGCCCTCGGCGATCGCGCCGCAGCCGGCGCATTCGGTGCTCTCGGCATCCTGCGGCTTCTCGCCCTGCTGTCCGGGCCGAGAGGTCCTGTCCTGGTCCACCTCGCGACGATACCTCTGCCCGGAGCCGGCCGCGCGGGCAACGCACCGCGGGGGCCGGTCCGTTCGGACCGGCCCCCGCGGGGACAGCGTGTGTTGTCAGTTCATGACGGCCATGGCCAGCGCGCGACGGGCACGCATCGACACGCGCTCGGCGCGGCGCTGCAGGCGCTGGGCGGCGATCAGGCGCACGGCCTGGCGTTCCGCCTCGGCTTCACGCAGGCGGTCGTGCATATGCGCACGTGCCAGGGCTTCTGGGATGAGTTGCATCTCGCGGGTCCTGTTCTGGCGCGAGGCGGTCGCGCCGATGGTGGTGACAGCTGGGGTGGCGGAGCCTGACGGCTCGCTCGTGGAAGTGGACATCGGGGCCTGCTTCTGGGGATCGTGCGTGACGGGTCGGTCGATGGTTCCGATGGCGGTCATGCCGCGACCGGGTTCTTGCGCGGGCGGCCACGCGGCCGCTTGCGAGCGACGACGACACCCTGGACGAACAGCTCGCCACCCCAGACGCCCCACGGCTCACGCCGCTCCTTGGCACCGGCGAGGCAGGCCTCGACCAGCGGGCAGGTACGGCAGAGGGACTTGGCGTACTCGACATCGGCCGGCGACTCGGCGAAGAAGACCTCCGGGTCGTAGGAACGGCAGGGGACGGGTACGCCGAGGTTCTCGATGGCGTCGTCGAGCGCGGTCAGCGCGGTGAGGGGAGTCAAGGCGGAATCCTCGGTGGGAACGGGCGGGGAGATCGGCTGGGAAGGCGGTACGGACGGGGCGTGCGCTTCGAGTTGCACGGTGTGTTGTTCCTCGTCTGTTTGTGCCGGCCGGTCGGCCGGTTGGCTGCTGGTACCGGGTGCTACTGGTCCCGAGGCCCCTTCGCCCTGTGATCCCGTTTGGGGAAAACAGAAGGGCCGCGGATCCCTGGTGGGGTTCCGCGGCCCTGAAGGCGCCGGCCTGATCTGGATCAGGCTGGATCACTCCAGGGTTCGAGCCCGCGGAAGGCCCACTTCGAGTGGTGCTGCGTCGTCTGCTGCTTGGTCTCGGCACTGGCCGCAAAGGCATAGGTCCGAGCCTCTGCCGCTGCTACTCCTGCTTCCAGTGCCTTGGTCGGTCGCTCATTGCGCTCCAGGACGGGGAGACCGCCCAGACCAGGCATGGGAAGCACGGCAGAGATGCCGGACAGACCGGTGCCGATGAACGCCGAGGAGAAGCCGAGCGAGCAGGCGGAGGCGACCGAGCGATCGGTCATTTTGGCGGTGCTGATGAAGCTGGTCTTGATGCTGATCACTGGAATCGCCTCCTCTCGGCGTCTCGGGGACCGGACAGGCCGGTCACGGTATTCGGATAAGTACAGCACGAGGACAGGGCTTCAGAGAAGCCGCTGTTCTCGTGGTTAAGAACCTATGGGGCTTGCATGGGCGTGCGCAAACTATTTTTTCGACGAGTTTGTATCAGTCGTCCTCGGCGGCCGCCTCGGGCTCCTGACCTGCGCAGATCGCCAGCACATCCGCTCCGAAGCGTTCGAGCTTGCGTCCCCCGACCCCGGAGATCCCGGCCAGCTCGCCCTCACTGTCCGGCACGGACTCCGCGATCGCCATCAGGGTCTTGTCGGTGAACACGCAGTACGCGGGCTGCCCCAGCTCCTTCGCCCGGTCCGAGCGCCACTCGCGCAGCCGCTCGTACAGCGCCTCGTCCATGTCCGAGGGGCAGTCCTCGCAGCGCATCAGCTTCATCTCGCCGGCATCGGTGAGGGTCTTGCCGCAGACCCGGCACAGCACGGGCCCCCGCCGCTTGCGGCGGCTGCCGCCGCGCTCGATTCCGCCGGCGCCTCCGGCCGTGCGGGCGCCGGCTGCTGCCGAGCCCGGGCGCAGCCCGTTCAGGAAGCGGCTGGGGCGGCGCGAGGCGCGGCCGCCGGGGGAACGGGACAGTGCCCAGGAGAGGCACAGGTGGAGCCGGGCGCGCGTGACGCCGACGTAGAGGAGTCGACGCTCCTCCTCCACCTGCTCGTCGGTCTTGGCGTAGGTGATCGGCATCATGCCCTCGGTGAGACCGACCAGGAACACCGCGTCCCACTCCAGGCCCTTGGCCGAGTGCAGGGACGCGAGGGTGACGCCCTGGACGGTGGGGGCGTGCTGCGCGGCGGCACGCTCGTCCAGCTCGGCGACCAGATCCGACAGGGTCGCCGACGGCTTGGCCCGCGCGAAGTCCTGGGCGAGACGGACGAGCGCCGCCAGCGACTCCCAGCGGTCGCGCACCGCGCCCGATCCGGCAGGGGGCTCCGTGGTCCAGCCCTTGGTGGAGAGCACGGCACGCACCTGGGCAGGCAGGTCCTCCGCGTCGTCGAGCAAGGAGTCGTTGCCCCCTGCGCGGGCGGCGCCGCGCAGGGCGATGCCGGCCTCCCGCACCTCCTGGCGCTCGAAGAATCGCTCGGCGCCACGCAGCTGGTACGGAACGCCCGCGTCGGCCAGGGCCTGCTCGTAGACCTCGGACTGGGCGTTGATCCGGTACAGCACGGCGATCTCACCGGCCGGGACGCCGTCCGCGATGAGGTCGCGGATCCGCCGGGCGGTGCCCTCGGCCTCGGCGGGCTCGTCGCCGTACTCGACGTAGGCGGGCTCGGGGCCGGGGTCGCGCTGCGAGACCAGTTCGAGGCGGTGCTCGGCCGCACGGCCGCGGGCCTGGCCGAGCAGTCCGTTGGCGAGATGGACGACCTGGGGGGTGGAGCGGTAGTCGCGGACCAGCTTGACCACGGTGGCCCCGGGGTGACGGGTGCGGAAGTTCAGCAGGTGGTCGGGGGTGGCGCCGGTGAAGGAGTAGATGGTCTGGCTGGCGTCGCCGACGACGCAGAGGCTGTCGCGGTCGCCGAGCCACAGGTCCAGGAGCCGCTGCTGCAGAGGACTGACGTCCTGGTACTCGTCGACCACGAAGTGCTGGTACTGGCGGCGGACGTGGTCGGCGATGTCGTGGCGATCCTGGAGGATGCCCACGGTGAGCAGCAGCACGTCCTCGAAGTCGATCGCCGAGCGGTCGCGCTTGAGCTGTTCGTACATCCCGTAGATCTGGCTGATTTCCGCCGGGTCCCGAGGGGCCTCGCGCAGCGATTTGGCGACCGTCGCCGGATAGTCGGCGGGCACGGTCTGGGTGACCTTGGCCCACTCGATCTCGCTGGTCACGTCCCGCAGCTCATTGCGGTCGAGCCGGATGCGGCAGCGGGCCGCGGCTTCGGCCACCAGCTGGATCTTGCGCTCGAGCAGCCGGGGCAGGTCGCCACCGACTGCTTTCGGCCAGAAGTACTGCAGCTGGCGCAGCGCGGCGGAGTGGAAGGTGCGGGCCTGGACACCGCCCGCGCCGAGCTGTCGCAGCCGGCCTCGCATCTCGCCGGCCGCGCGGTTGGTGAAGGTGACGGCGAGCACACTGGCGGGCTGGAGTATGCCCGCGCGCACTCCGTACGCGATGCGGTGCGTGATCGCACGCGTCTTGCCCGTGCCGGCGCCGGCCAGCACGCACACCGGACCGTGCAGGGCGGTGGCCACCTCGCGCTGCTCGGGGTCGAGCCCGTCGAGCACCGCGTCGGCCGACTCTGGGACCTGCGGGAAGAGAGAGGAGTGCGTTGCTGCTGTCACCCCGCCATGCTGCCAGGTCGGCGGAGGTGGGTGCGGC
The DNA here is from genome assembly GCF_056436245.1 of Streptomyces sp. NPDC043812. Lineage (NCBI taxonomy): Bacteria > Bacillati > Actinomycetota > Actinomycetes > Kitasatosporales > Streptomycetaceae > Streptomyces > Streptomyces sp. NPDC043812. Next base: position 65,183 of record NZ_JBWKCY010000015.1, on the reverse strand, counting down.
GGTTGTCCACAGGGGTTCGCTATTGGTCGTACGAATGCGTGTCCCGACGCCCCGGGACGCATGCGTGTCCCGACGCCCCGGGACGCATGCGTGTTCCGACGTCCCGGAGGGTGCGGGAATCGTGGCGGGGTCGCATACGTTCTAGCCCGAGGTGAACACGCACCCCGCGAGCTGAGGAGCCTAGAGACGATGCAGGGCACTGTGACGATGTACAGCACCACCTGGTGCGGATACTGCCGTCGGCTGAAGAGCCAGATGGACCGCGAGGGCATCGCCTACACCGAGGTCAACATCGAGCTGGACCCGGAGTCGGCCGCCTTCGTCGAGAAGGCCAATGGTGGCAATCAGACAGTGCCGACCGTCCAGGTCGTTCCCGTCGGCGGTGGCGCGGACGTCGTCATGACCAACCCCTCTCTCGCCCAGGTCAAGCAGGCTCTCGGCGCCTGAGGTCGCGAGCGCGGAACACAGGAAAGGCCCCGGGCTCCGAGCCCGGGGCCTTCTGTACGACCCACCCGCAGCGCGGGGCGCCGGTCCGACGTCAGACGTCTCCCGGCCTCGGGAGCGGCTTGCCGTACCAGAGCTCGATGAGGCGTGCGGCGATCGAGATGCCGTAGGGCGGCAGCACTTCCCCGGACTCGAAGGCGGCTCGCAGTTCGTCCCGCGAGAACCAGCGCGCCTCGTGGATCTCCTCGCCGTCCACCTCGATCTCGGACGACGTGGCGCGGGCGGTGAAGCCGAGCATGAGGCTCGACGGGAACGGCCACGGCTGGCTGGCGATGTACTGCACCTCGCCGACGGTGACGCCGACCTCCTCGCGTACCTCCCGGCGAACGGACTGTTCGATCGCCTCCCCCGGCTCCACGAAGCCGGCGAGCGTCGAGAAGCGCCCCTCGGGCCAGTGCACCTGGCGGCCCAGCAGCGCGCGGTCCTTCTCGTCCGTGACCAGCATGATCACGGCCGGGTCGGTGCGCGGGTAGTGCTCGGCGCCGCAGGCCTGGCAGCGGCGGATGTGACCGGCGGCGGCAATCACGGTGCGCTCGCCGCAGCGCGAGCAGAAGCGGTGGAGCCGCTGCCAGTTCTCGAGTGCGACGGCGTGCACCAGCAGCCCCGCGTCCCGCGGCGACAGCAGCAGTCCGGCCTCGCGCAGCCCCGCGGGGCGCGCTGACTGGTCCATGCGTCCGGGCAGTGTGTCCTTCTGGAGCGCGAAGTAGCGCACCCCGTCCTCGTCGGTGCCGAGGAAGTAGCGATGGGTCTCGGTGACGGGAGCCTCGAAGGCCGGGGTCATGACCAGTTCGGTGCGGCCGTCGGGGGTGTCGTCGATCAATGCCTGACCGCCGGAGACGACGAAGACCCGCGTCGTGGGGTGGCTCCACGCCGCCGCGAGCCATGCCTCGTCGAGACGGTTGTGGGCTTCGCGGTCGATGCCGCTCGGCGCGGTGAGAGCGATGGGACGGTCTGCGGCGGCGTAGCTGTCGGTGCTCACGTTGTTCTTCCAACTCCCCCGGGTGGATGGTTGTCGGCTCAGCGAAGGGATTCGGCCAGGTCGCCCCACAGGTGAGCGGTCGCCTCCACGCCCTTGAGGAGCAGGTCCAGCTCGACCTTCTCGTTCGGTGCGTGCCAGCCGTCGGACGGCACGGAGATGCCCAGAAAGAGGACGGGAGCGGCGAGCACGTCCTGCAGGTCCGCGGCCGGGCCGGAGCCTCCCTCGCGGGTGAAGCGGATCTTCTCGCCGTCGAAGGCGCGGGCCATGGCCCGTACGACGGACTGCAGGGCCGGGTGGTCGAGCGGGGTCAGACAGGGGCGGGTGGCGGCACCGAAGACGATCTCGTGGCGCACGCCGGAGGGAATGCGGGCGGCGACCCAGTCGGCGACGGCCCGTTCGATCTTGTCCGGTTCCTGTCCGGCGACCAGACGGAACGACAGCTTCACCATCGCCGACGAGGGGACGATCGTCTTGCCGCCCTCTCCCTGGTAGCCGCCTGCGATGCCGTTGACCTCGGCGGTCGGGCGGGCCCAGATGCGTTCCAGGGTGGAGTATCCGGCTTCGCCCAGAGTGCCGTGGGATTTGGCGGTGCGCAGCCACGACTCCTCGTCGAAGGGGAGTTCGGCGAACAGTTCGCGCTCGGCATCGGTGAGCGGCACGATCCCGTCGTAGAAGCCGGGCACGGTCACGTGCTCGTCCTCGTCGTGCAGCGCGGCGACGAGGCGGGCGGCGACCGTGGCCGGGTTGGGGACGGCGCCGCCGAACGAACCGGAGTGGATGTCCTGGTCGGGACCGTGGAGCGTGATCTCGCAGTCGGCGAGGCCACGCATCCCGGTGCAGACGGTGGGCGTTGTCTCCGACCACATCCCGGTGTCGGAGACGATCACCACGTCGGCGGCGAGACGGTCCGCGTGCTGCTCGACGAGGGCGCGGAAGTGCGGCGAGCCGGACTCCTCCTCGCCCTCGATCAGCAGCTTGAGGTTGACGGCGGGTGCGGTGCGGCCGCCGGCGGCGAGATGGGCGCGGACACCCAGGGTGTGGAAGAACACCTGGCCCTTGTCGTCCGCCGCGCCCCTGGCGTAGAGCCGGCCGTTGACGATGCTCGGCTCGAAGGGTTCGGTGTGCCAGCCGTCCTCGCGGGTGGCGGGCTGGACGTCGTGGTGACCGTAGACGAGCACCGTGGGCGCGTGCGTGTCGCCGGACGGCCACTCGGCGAAGACCGCGGGGGCGCCGGGCGTCGGCCAGATCTCGGTGACGGGGAAGCCGGTGTCCTTGAGTGCGGCCGCGAGCCAGTCGGCGCTGCGCCGGACGTCGTCGGCGTGCTCGGGCTGCGCCGAAACCGACGGGATGCGCAGCCATGCGACGAGGTCGTCGACGAAAGCGGCGCGGTGCTGCTCGATGTACGTACGGACGGCGCTGTCCGGGGTGTCGCTCATGCTCACGAGCCTAACGGGCACCGGTCCCCGGCCGGTCGGCCGTCCCACCCAGCAGGATCCGCTCCAGCCCCGCACGGTCGGGCAGCGCCTCGGGTCTGACGGTCTCCCCACTGCGGACGAAGACGAAGGCGGCGCTCACCGCTTCGAGCGGTAGGCCCAGCTGCTCGGCCCAGGCGACGCGATAGACGGCGAGCTGGAGGGGGTCGGCGGTGCCCTGGCGGGCGGTCTTCCAGTCGACGATCTCGTACGTCTCCTCACCCGTCCGGTACACGGCGTCGATACGGCCCCGGACGACGCGGCCCGCGAGGGTGGTCTGGAAGGCCGCCTCGACGCGGTACGGGGTGCGGCGGGCGAACTCGGTGCGCTCGAACGCCTCCTTGAGCGCGGCGAGGTCCTGCTCGTCGGCGATGTCGTGCTCGTCGGCGCCGCCGGGCAGCTCGTCGGGCCCCAGCATGGGCAGCGGCAGCTCCTCGAAACGCGACTCCACCCAGGCATGGAAGCGGGTGCCGCGGCGCGCCGCCGGGTGCGGCGCGCGGGGCATCGGGCGGGCGAGTTCGTGGGCGAAGCCGTCGGGGTCTGCGGCAAGACGCAGCAGCTGTGAGGCGGAGAGGGAGCGTGGCAGCAGGACGTCGCGGACGGCGGCGCGGGTGCGGCGGAGCTCGCCGGTGAGCGCGTCGAGGTCACGGTCCCAGGAAGCGATGGTCCGCGCGTCCTCGGGCGTGAGGTCCCCCGCTCCGCGGCGGGGCGCGGGCGCTTCCGCGGGTGGCGGCGGTTCGGCAGGGCCGGTCTGCTGGTGGGGAAACGGGATCGGGGTCGCGGGCCCGGGGTCGTCGAAGGGGGGTGGTGGCTCCTCGTCCGGCGGGGGGTCCGTCGGCCAGTCCCAGTCGTCCGAGGACACCGGGACAGGCTCCGGTTCCGGTTTCGCTGCCACATCCGCTTCCGCTTCCGGCGGCGCGGATGTCAACGAGGCCAGGTGTGCCAGGACCGTGTCCGCGGCGGCCCGGCGGCGGGTGAGGGAGAGCGCGTCCAGAGGCAGCGGCCACGCGAGATCGGCGGTCGCGGTGTGCAGCGCCGGGTTCTCCGCGTCCTCCGCCGGTTCCTCCGCCCAGACCTCGATCTCGCCGTGGCCCTGGACGCAGTGGTCGTACAGCTCCTGGAGGAACGCGGACGGTCCGCGGCGGCGCTTCTGGCTGGGGCCCCACCAGTGGGCGGAGCCGAGGAGGAGGGAGCGCGGGCGGGTGAAGGTCACGTAGCCGAGGCGCAGTTCCTCCGTGTGCTGGTGGTCCTTCATCGACTCCTTGAAGGACCTGAGGCCCTTCGCGTCCCAGGACCCGACGTCCGGGAGGGTGTCGGTGTCGCCCCGCAGCGCATGCGGCAGCACCTTCGACTGGGACGTCCAGGCCTCGCGTGCCTGGTCGTTGGGGAAGTGCTTGGCGACCAGACCTGGGACGGCGACGACATCCCATTCCAGGCCCTTGGACTTGTGCGCGGTGAGGACCTTGACGGTGTTCTCGCCGCCCGGGAGGGCGTTGTCCAGACCCTTTTCGTACTGCGCGGCCGTCCGCAGGAACCCGAGGAAGGCGAGCAGGGTCGCCTCCCCGTCGAGCGCGGCGAAGCCTGCGGCGACGTCCATGAAGTTGGCGAGGGTCTCGCGGCGGCGGGCGGCGAGGGCGTGGGGGGACGCGGACAGTTCGACCTCGAGCCCTGTGGTGGACAGCACCCGGTGCAGCACGTCCATCAGGGGGTCGGCGAGCGAGCGCCGCAGGTCACGCAGTTCGGCGGCGAGGCGGGCGAACCGGACCCTGGCGTCGGCCGAGAACGACAGACCGTCGTCCTCGCCGCCGCCCGGCTCCAGGAACGTGTCCAGTGCGTCGGCCAGCGAGACGACCTCCGCCGGGTCGATGCCCTCCACCGCGGCGGCAAGTCGCTGGTCGGGATCGTCGTCCGCCCCGCCCGCGCGGTGCACCAGCAGCCGTGCCCGGCGTCCGAGCAGCGCCAGGTCGCGGGCCCCGATGCGCCAGCGCGGGCCGGTCAGGAGGCGTACGAGCGAGGCGTTGGCGCCCGGGTCCTGCAGCACCTCGCACACCGCGACCAGGTCGGCGACCTCGGGCAGATGCAGCAGGCCCGAGAGGCCGACGACTTCCACCGGGATGTCACGGGCGACCAGCGCGCCCTGGATCTCGGGGAAGTCCCCGGCGGTACGGCACAGGACGGCGATCTCGCCGGGCTCCTTGCCCGTGCGCACCAGATGGGCGATCGAGTCGGCGAGCCACTCGATCTCCTCGGCGTGTGTGGGCAGCAGGGCGCAGCGCACGCTGCCGTCGCGCTCCGCCCCTGGGGCGGGGCGGAGCGCCTCGACGCCCTCGTGCATGGCGCGCAGCGGGGTCGCCAGCTCGTTGGCGAGGTGGAGCAGCCTGCCGCCGCTGCGGCGGTTCTCGCTGAGCGAGAAGCGGGTGGCGGGCGTGCCGTCGGAGAACGGGAAGTGGAGCGGGAAGTCGTCCAGATTGGCGACGGACGCGCCACGCCATCCGTAGATCGCCTGGCACGGGTCGCCGACCGCGGTGACCGCATGGCCCGTGCCATGCCCGAACAGGCCCGAGAGCAGAAGGCGCTGGGCCACGGAGGTGTCCTGGTACTCGTCGAGCAGGACGACACGGAACTCGTCCCTGAGGATCGAGCCGACCTCGGGGCGGGTGAGTGCCAGCTCGGCGGAGAGCGCGATCTGGTCGCCGAAGTCGAGCAGATCGCGCTCCCGCTTCGCCGCGCGGTAGCGGATGGTCAGATCGAGCAGCTCCCGGCGGGCGGCGGCCGCCTCGGGGACCTTGCGCAGATCGGCGTTGCTCAGGCGCGCCGACGCGAGGGTGCGCAGGAGCTCAGCGTCGTACGCCGCTAGCTGCTCGGGGCGCACCAGGTGCTCGGCGAGCTCGGCGTCGAGGGCGAGGAGGTCGCTGACGAGGGAGGGGAAGGACCGGGTGAGTGCGGGATACGGCCCCGGCGCCTCGCGCAGCACACGCGCGGCGAGCTGGTAGCGGGTGGCGTCGGCGAGCAGCCGCGCGGTCGGTTCGAGGCCTATGCGCAGGCCGTGGTCGGTCAGCAGCTGTCCGGCGAACGCGTGGTACGTGGAGATCCTGGGCTCGCCCGGCGGCGTCGCCCCGCCGGGGGCGCCGGAGGGACTGCCCGGGTCGAAGGCGTCGGGATCCGTCACGCCCGCCCGTACGAGCGCGGTGCGCACTCGCTCGGCGAGTTCGCCGGCCGCCTTGTTGGTGAACGTGAGACCGAGGACCTGCTCGGGGGCGACCCGGCCGGTGCCCACGAGCCACACCACCCGTGCCGCCATGACCGTCGTCTTCCCCGAACCGGCTCCGGCCACGATGACCTGCGGGGCGGGCGGCGCGGTGATGCAGGCCGTCTGCTCCGGAGTGAAGGGGATGCCGAGGAGCTCTTTGAGCTGCTCGGGGTCGGTGATGCGTGCGGTCACCCCAGAGAGGCTAATGGGGACCACCGACAGCGATGGCCCCCCTCGGCCCCGGCGGACGGTGCGGGTCAGGAACCGCTCGTGTCGCCGTCCGCGCCGGGGCCGGAACCGGTGTCCTGAACGGACCCGGTCACCGCGGCGACCCGTTCGCCCCGTCGGCGGGTCGGGCGGACTCTGAGGACTCGGTTCCGGCTTCCGTACCCGACTCCGTGGCGGCGTCGGTTCCGTCGCCCGCCGAGCCGGCTGCCATGCCCGCCGTGCTCTCGCCGGGATCTGCCGTACCGGCCAGCTTCTCCAGGTCGAACACCTCGTCCGCGGGCGGTGCCTGGACCTTCACCGGTTTGTTGTGGTCCGAGAGTTCGATCGCGCCCGGTTCGCCGCCGCCCGCCTTGACGACCCTCAGCAGGTACGGCTTGCCCTCCTCGGCGACGTGGACGGTCGTCGTCTGCTTGCCCTTCCTCTTCACCAAAGTCGCTGCCGGAACTCCGTCGATCTCGGTGTCCTTCCCCCGCGTCATGTCCGTGCGCTCCGCCTTGTTCTCGTCCAGTTCGGCGAGCATCCGGTCGAGGTCGCACAGGCCACGCATGTCCTCGACCGCGTCGTCGGGCATCTTGATCCAGCGGCCCTTCAGCAGCTCGACGACGGTGTCGTCACCGGCGCCCGGGGAGGCGGAGGCACTCTCGCTCATGGAGGCGCGCCAGAAGGCGTCGTCCCCTTTCATGTACATGACGTTACTGACCCGGCGGAGCTCGGCGCGGCCGTTCTTGACGCCCAGTCGGCCGGTGCAGTCCCCCTCGGCGGTCATCGCGAGATCGAGCGACACCGGTGAGCCGCCGCTCTCGATCGCCCCCGCCATCCGCAGCGACGTCGCCTGCTTCGTCGCCGCCAGCGCCTTGTCCGCGATCTGGTCGGCGCTCAGGCCCTTGAACGGATCGCCCGCCGCGCCGGTCCTCGCGGCCGCGGGCTGCTGCCCTTCACCCGCCGCACCCTTGGCCTTGATCTCCCTGTCGTGGGAGCAGCCCGCGAGTGCAAGGACCACACTTGCGCACACCACCGCCGTGGCCGGGGTCTTCCTCTTGGCCGCCATGTATCACTCCTCGAAGATCCGCCAGCCGCAGCCGATGCGACTGCGGTGGACCCTCATTGGATGCACGCAACGATGGTGATTTACGGCAAAATGCCGATCATTCCACTATTTGGCGGCCTTCCGGCTGTGCGCTGCACGACGCCTTGAACGCACAGTGTCCGCAGTGCTGGCCGGTGGAAGGGGTGAAGCGTTCGTCGAGCACCCGACCGGCCGCGGTGGCGAGCAGATCACCGACCCACTCCCCTGCGAGCGCCTCCTGTGCCTGCACCTTGGGCAGCGCGTCGCCTCCCTCCTTCTTGGCGGCCGGCTGGCGCAGCTGTACGAGTTCGGCACCGCCTGGCTCGGGGCGGCCGTCGAAGACCTCGTCGACCGCGCCCTCGCGCACCGCCAGCTGGTAGACGGCGAGCTGGGGATGGCGGGCGACCTCGTCCCTGGTCGGCGACTGCTTACCGGTCTTGAAGTCGACGACGTAGGCGCGGCCCTGCTCGTCCTGCTCGACACGGTCCATGGAGCCGCGGATGCGCACCTCGTACTCCCCCGCCTCCAGCGTCACGTCGAAGTCGTGCTCGGTCGCCGCGGCGGCGCGGCCACCGCGGTCCGTGACATGCCAGCGCAGGAACCGCTCGAGCGCCGCCCGTGCGTGCTCCTTCTCCTGGCGGGACTTCCAGGGCGCGTCGAAGACGAGGGCGTCCCAGACGGAGTCCAGACGCTCCATCAGCACGGCGAGGTCGGCCGGGCTGCGGCCGGATGCCACCTCGTCGGCGAGCACGTGCACGACGTTGCCGAAGCCCTGGGCCGCGGTGGCCGGGGCATCCGCCTTCACCTCGCGCCCCAGGAACCACTGGAGCGCACAGGTGTTGGCGAGCTGGTCCAGCGCGCTCCCGGAGAGAACGACCGGCTGATTGCGGTCCCGCAGCGGCTTCGCGCTGTGCGTGGCGTCGAGCATGCCCCACCAGCGGTACGGATGCGCCGACGGCACGAGCGGCTGCCCCTCGTCGTCGGTCAGCGCGGCGAGACGGGCGAGGCGGCGGGCAGCGGCGTCGCGCAGCTCCGGGGAGGCGTCCGGGTCCACGGTCGTGGCACGCAGCTCCGCGACGAGCGGGGCGACGGCCAGGGGGCGGCGGGGGCGGCCCGTCACATCCCGGGGTTCCACGCCCAGTTCGGTGAGGAACCGGGACGGCTGGTCGCCGTCGTCGGCAGGGGCCTTGACCGCGGTGACCACGAGCCGGTCGCGGGCGCGCGTCGCGGCGACGTAGAACAGGCGGCGTTCCTCCGTGAGAAGCGCGCCGGGGGTCAGCGGCTCGGCGAGACCGTCCAGCCCGATGCGGTCCGCCTCGAGCAGCGAGCCCCGGCGGCGCAGGTCGGGCCACAGCCCTTCCTGAACGCCGGCGACGACGACAAGGCTCCATTCCAGGCCCTTGGAGCGGTGCGCGGTCATGAGCCGTACGGCGTCGGGGCGGACCTGCCGCCGCGAGAGGGTGTCGGCGGCGATGTCCTGGGCGTCGAGCTCCTCGATGAAGTTGAGCGCGCCCCGGCCGCCGGTGCGCTCCTCCGCGCGAGCTGCGGTCTCGAACAGGGCGCACACGGCGTCCAGGTCGCGATCTGCGTTGCGCCCGGCCGGCCCGCCCCGGAACGCTGCGCGCTCCAGGCGCTGCGGCCAGGACGTGCCGTCCCACAGCAGCCACAGCGCGTCCTCGGCGGTGCCGCCGCCTTCGAGGAGCTCGCGCGCCTTGCGCAGGAGGGCACCGAGCCGCTGCGCGCCCCGGGCGTACGCCGGGTCGTGCGCGACCAGTCGCTCGGGCTCGGCGAGCGCGCGGGCGATGAGCACGTCGGAGGGCGGCGGCACGCGGTTCCCCCCGGCACGCTCCTCGTCCCGCAGGGCACGCCCGAGCCGTCGCAGGTCGGCGGAGTCCATGCCGCCGAGGGGTGAGGTGAGCAGCTCGATCGCGGTCTCGGTGTCGAGCCGGGCGCCAACGGGGCGACCGCTCGCGAGGACGGCGTCGGCGTCGGCGTCGGCATCTGCTTCGGCGTCGACATCGGCTTCCGGAAGGGCGTTGCTGACGGCGTCGGCATCGGGAAAGGCGTCTGCATCGCGGACAGCAGCAGCATCTGCATCTGCGTCTGCTTGAGGAACGCCCGACTCCTCAGCCCCGGGCTCGGCATCGCCCGCCGGCCGGGCCTCCTCGCGAGCCGCGGCCGGATCTGCAGACGGGTCCACGGCAGCGGAGGGTGCACCGTCGGTGTCGCCCGGCGCCACCGACACCGCCACCGACACCGCCGCCGTCGCCGCCGCGCGCAGAGCCGTCAGCAGGGGGGACACCGCCGGCTCGTGGCGCAGGGGGACGTCGTCGCCGTCGACCTCCACGGGGACTCCCGCGGACGTCAGCGCTCTGCGCAGCGACGGGATGGTACGGCCGCCCGCGCGGACCAGGATCGCCATGTCCTGCCACGGAACGCCGTCCTCCAGATGCGCGCGGCGCAGGATGTCCGCGATGTTGTCCAGTTCCGTGGACGCCGTCGGATAGGTGTACGCCTCGACCTGGCCACCGTCCCGGACCGCCGCCAGGTCCCGGTGTGCACGGACCTTGTCGGCGGGGAGGCGGTGCAGCGGCATTCGGCGGGTCAGCAGCCGGGTCGCCTCCAGCAGCGCGTCCCCGCTGCGCCGGGACGTCGTCAGGACCGCGACGTCCGAGGGGCTGCCGTCCGTGTGCCGGAAAGCGTCGGGGAAGTCGAGGATGCCGTTCACGTCCGCGCCGCGGAAGGCGTAGATCGACTGATCGGGGTCGCCGAAGGCGACCAGCGTGCGCCCACCGCCCGCGAGGGCCTGCAGCAGCCGCACCTGGGCCGGGTCCGTGTCCTGGTACTCGTCCACGAACACCACGTCGTACGGGAGGTCGCGCGGCGACAGGTCCCGCTCCGCCAGCAGCACCGCGCGGTGCACCAGCTCGGCGTAGTCCAGCACGCCCTGCATGTCCAGGACGTCCAGGTACTCGGCGAGGAACGCGGCCGCCGCCGCCCAGTCCGGGCGGCCGGTGCGAGCCGCGAAACGGCCCAGGGCGTCAGGGCCGAGCCCGAGCTCCCGGCTGCGCGCGAGCACGGCGCGCACCTCGTCGGCGAACCCGCGTGTGGTCAGGCAGGCCCGCAGTTCGTCCGGCCAGCGCACCGTGGAGATCCCGTCGCGCTCCAGACCGATCTGGCCGGCGAGCAGTTCGCGTACGGCGACGTCCTGCTCGGGTCCGGACAGCAGCCGCAGCGGTTCACGGAACAGGTCGGCGTCCTGGTGGGCACGGACGAGTGCGTAGCAGAACGAGTGGAACGTGGTCGCCTGCGGCCAGTGCGACCCTCGCATCCGCCGCCCCTCACCCCCCGTGCCGGAGGGCGCTCCGCGCTCGCCCCCCTCGAGCCGCAGCGCCATACGGTCCCGCAGCTCCACGGCGGCCTTGCGGCTGAACGTGAGGACCAGGATGCGCGCCGGGTCCGTACCCGCGGCGATACGCGCGGCGACGGCCTCCACCAGCGTGGTGGTCTTGCCGGTACCCGGCCCTGCGAGAACCAGCAGCGGCCCCTCGCCATGGTCAACCACCGTGCGCTGTGCTGCGTCAAGGTGAGGGGGTTCCACGGGAACCGGCGCGGTGCGCACCAGTCGGTACGCGCCCGGGGACCTCCCTCCTCGCCCCTGCGGGCGTGGGGGAACCCCCTGCCGTACCTGGTGCGGGTACGGCGTGCGCCCGGTGGTGGAGGAGGAACTCACGTGGATCGCCGGTCCTGGTGGGTGTGCTGATGGTGAGGGTGCGGTGTGTGCCGCGCGCTGGCGACGCTACGCCAGGCCGTGGCGCGCGGGCAGCGGCCCGGTCACATACCCCGTACGGTCGCCGGACCGCCCACCCGGCCGCCGCTTGGCGGAAGCTGTCATATGTGAGCCCCGTCGCTGTGAGGCACATCTCCCCGAGCGGCACCGCCCGCGCCGGCGTCGCCGCCGCTCGGCTGCGCACCTGCGTCGACGCCGTCCCAGCGCGCCCGCCTCATGTCCAGACGCGGCACGTGCCCCTCGGCGCCGCGCGGGGCCTCGCGCAGCGGTGTCCCTTCCGCGCGGTAGTGCTCCATAGCTCGCAGCTCGTGACCGGGCAGCACGACGCCGTCGGCGCGCACGACGCGCCACCACGGCACGGGGCCGCCGTACAGCGCCATCACACGGCCGACCTGGCGGGGGCCTGCCTCGCCGAGCCATTCCGCCACGTCGCCGTACGTCATGACCCGGCCCGGCGGAATCAGCTCGGCGACCTCCAGGACCCGCTCGGCGTATGCGGGCAGCTCGCCCGTCGGATCGTCCATCCGACCCATCCTGCCGCACGCCACCGACAGCGCCCCAGACAGGGGGCGAATCGGTTCATCGACGACAAAGCGGCTCATCTCGCGCACCCCGCGCCTCCGCGTTACACCCTGATGCCCACCTCTGTCGCCGGGTCGTGCCACCATCGTGCGGGCGGTGACTGGTGATACGAGATCAAGAAGAGACCGAGACGACGAAGGAGCAGGGCGTGCAGCCTTCGAAGGCGGCAGGCAGCCCTGGGTCCGAGTCGCGCCCGGAAACGCCCTCTCCTGACGCCGCCGGGGAGCGCTCGGAAGGCTCCGAGCACCCGGAGGGCGAGGAGCACACGGCCGGCCAGGAGCGCGCGGAAGGCGAGGAACGCCAGGCCGCGTCGGAGCACCCCGCCGACTCCGGAACTGCCGCCCCGGCACGCCGGCCCGGAGGGCCGACACACACCGGTGCCCCGAAGAGCGGGGAAGGCGACGAGGTGATCCGAGCCGACCGGGTCTCCGGAGACGAACCACTGCTCGCCGCCCGGGTCCACCGCCCCTCGGACCTGATGCGGCTGCTGATCGGCATTCTCGTGATCGCCGTCGTCCTGGCCGTCGCCGCGTTCGCCCAGGGCACGACGACCGGCCTCGAGTCCGACATCAACAAGGGCACCGGGCAGGCACCCGACCTGCTGGTCAAGATGGCGGGCCTGGTGTCCAGCATCGCGGTGCTGCTCGTTCCGGTCGCCTTCGCCATCGAGCGGCTCGTCAAACGCGACGGCCTGCGGATCGCGGACGGTGTGCTCGCCGCGGTCCTGGCGCACGGCGTCACGCTCGCCACCGACCTCTGGGTGTCCCGCGGCGCGCCCGGCAGCCTCCAGGACGCCCTGACCCAGCCCCAGACGGACGGCCTGACCGATCCCGTGCACGGCTATCTCGCGCCCGTCATCGCGTACATGACGGCCGTGGGCATGGCCCGCAGACCACGCTGGCGCGTGGTCCTGTGGATGGTGCTGCTGCTCGACGCGTTCGCGATGCTGGTCGCCGGCTACACGACACCGTTCTCGATCATCCTCACCATCCTGCTCGGCTGGACCGTCGCCTACGGAACGCTCTACGCGGTCGGTTCGCCCAATGTCCGCCCCACCGGCCAGACCCTGCTCGCCGGACTGCGGCACGTGGGCTTCCGTCCCGTGACGGCGATGCGCGCCGAGGACACGTCGGAGTTCACCGACCAGGACCGCGGCCGCCGCTATCTGGTCTCCCTGGAGGACGGCCCTCCGCTCGACGTCACCGTCGTCGACCGCGAACAGCAGGCGCAGGGCTTCTTCTACCGGGTGTGGCGGCGGCTGACGCTGCGCTCCATCACCACCCGGCGTTCCATCCAGTCGCTGCGCCAGGCCCTGGAGCAGGAGGCACTGCTCGCGTACGCGGCGATCGCCGCCGGCGCCAACGCTCCCAAACTGATCGCCACCTCCGAGCTCGGCCCCGACGCGGTGATGCTGGTCTACGAGCACCAGGGCGGCCGGGTGCTCGACGCGCTGGAGGACGCGGACATCACCGACGACGTGGTGCTCGGCGCCTGGCGTCAGGTGAAGGCCCTTCAGTCCCGGCGCATCGCACACCGCAGGCTGGCCGGGGACGCGATCCTGGTGGACGAGGCCGGCCGGGTGATCCTGACCGATCTGCGCGGCGGCGAGATCGCGGCCGGTGACGTGGTCCTGCGGATGGACATCGCCCAGCTGCTGACCACCCTGGGCCTGCGTGTCGGCGCGGAGCGCTCGGTCGCGGCCGCGGTCGAGGTGCTCGGCCCGGACACGGTGGCCGACTGTCTGCCGCTGCTCCAGCCGATCGCACTCAGCCGTTCCACCCGGGCGACGCTGCGCCAGCAGGCTCGCGAACGGGCACAGCGCGAGCGCGAGGCGGTTCTGGAGGCGTCGGCGGAGGCCCGGAACGCCCGTACCGACGAGACCGCGGCCACCGACGACCGCAAGGCAGCGCGCAAGGTCGAACGTGCCGAGAAGCAGGCCGACAAGCGGGCCCTCGACGAGGCCATGGACGAGGCCCGTGAAGAGGATCTGCTCTCCCAGATCCGCGGCCAGGTGCTGCTGATCAGGCCGCAGGCGCCGGTGGAACCGGTCCGGCTGGAACGCATCAGGCCCCGTACGCTCGTCAGCTTCATCGCCGGTGCGGTCGCCGCGTACTTCCTGCTCTCGCAGATCGCCGGCATCGACTTCCGCACGGTCTTCGACAAGGCCCACTGGGGCTGGGTGGCCGCCGCGGCCGCCTTCTCCGCGCTCAGCTACCTCGCCGCCGCAATGAGCCTGCTCGGCTTCGTGCCCGAGCGGGTGGGCTTCCGGCAGACGGTGCTCGCCCAGGTCGCCGGTTCGTTCGTCAAGATCGTGGCTCCGGCGGCGGTCGGCGGCGTGGCGCTCAACACCCGCTTCCTGCAGCGGTCGGGGGTGCGGCCCGGCCTCGCGGTGGCCAGTGTGGGTGCCTCCCAGCTCTTCGGGCTCGGCTGCCACATCCTGCTGCTGCTGTCGTTCGGCTATCTGACGGGTACGGAGCGGACGGCGTCGTTCACCCCGTCGAGGACGGTGATCGCGGGCCTGCTGACCGTCGCCGTGCTGGTGCTGGTGGTGACCGCGATCCCGTTCCTGCGGAAATTCGTCTCCACCCGCCTGCGGTCACTGTTCGCCGGTGTGGTGCCGCGCATGCTCGACGTGCTGCAGCGGCCGATGAAGCTGCTCACCGGCATCGGCGGGATGCTGCTGCTGACCGGCGTGTTCGTGATGTGTCTGGACGCCTCGATCCGGGCGTTCGACGGCGGTCACCAGCCGCTGAGCTACGCGAGCATCGCCGTCGTGTTCCTGGCGGGCAACGCGCTGGGCTCGGCCGCGCCGACCCCCGGCGGTGTGGGCGCGGTCGAGGGCGCCCTGGTGGGCGGTCTCCTCCTGGTCGGTGTACCCACGGAGATCGCCGCCCCCGCGGTGCTGCTGTACCGGACGATGACGCTCTGGCTGCCGGTGCTTCCCGGGTGGTTCGCGTTCAATCACCTGACACGCAAGGGGGCGCTCTGAGCGTTCCCGCGCGCACGCCGGAATGACGGCCACGCGCGGAGAACACCGGAACCACCCGTTCGGCGCGGCATCCCCACCCGTACGAAGGAGCGGGCGCACCGCCACCCGCATGGACTCGTCGCCCGTGCGGACTAAGCCGGCGCGGCGCACGATGGCAGCATGCCGACCACATCCGCCACGGCCCGCTCAACCACCGCCGCCACCGTCGCCGCCGTCCTGCTGGCCGTCGGCGGGTGCTCGGACGGCGGGAACGGAAGCGCCGAGGACCGGCCGATGGATCTCGCCGCCCAGAAGCTGGCCTGGCAGCCGTGCCCCGCGCCCTCCGAGGCGGAGGGCGGCGGCCCAAAGCCGTCGCCGCTGCCGGGCGGCACGGCCTGGGAGTGCTCGTTCATGGACGCGCCGCTCGACTACGACGACCCCGAGGGCGAGACCATCGAACTGGCGCTGATCCGCGCCCCCGCCCTGAACCCCGACAAGCGGATCGGATCGCTCATCTTCAACTTCGGCGGCCCGGGCGGCTCGGGCGTCGCCACCCTGCCCGCCGCAGCCGCGGACTACGGCACCCTGCGGACCCGATACGACCTGGTGAGCTTCGACCCGCGCGGCGTCGGCCGCAGCGCGCCCGTCGAGTGCCTGGACGACCAGCAGATGGACGAGTACATCGCCGAGGACGCGACGCCCGACGACGCCGCCGAGGAGGAGACGTTCGAGGAGAGCCTGAAGTCGTTCTCCGACGCGTGCGAGGACAAGTCCGGTGCCGTGCTCCCTCATGTCGGCACCCTCAACGCCGCCCGCGACATGGATCTCATGCGACAGGTGCTCGGCGACGACAAGCTGCACTACTTCGGCATCTCGTACGGCACAGAACTCGGCGGCGTGTACGCGCATCTGTACCCGACGAAGGTGGGGCGCGCGGTGTTCGACGCCGTGGTCGACCCCGGCGAGACGTCCGAGCAGGGGTCTCTCGGCCAGGCCGAGGGGTTCCAGCTGGCGCTGACCAACTTCCTGAAGGACTGCGTCGCCCGCGGCGACGACTGCGCGCTGCCCGGCTCCACCGTCGCGGAGATCCAGGACTGGATCATCGGATTCCTCGACGGGCTGGACGCGAAGCCGATCCGGGGCATCGGCGACCGCATGCTGACGCAGAGCCAGGCCACCAACGGCATCGCGCAGACGCTGTACTCGCGCGAGTACTGGGAGCTGCTGGAGCAGGCACTCGACGAGGCGGAGGGCGGCAACGGCGCTCTGCTGATGGCGTTCTCGGACGCGATGACCGGGCGCTCGGAGAACGGCCACTACAGCAACATCCAGGCGGCGGGCGCGGCCATCGGCTGTGTCGACTCCAAGGAGCGCTACACGCTGGCACAGACCAAGGCGAAGCTTCCGGAGTTCCGCAAAGCGTCCCCCGTGTTCGGCGAGTATCTCGGCTGGGGCCTGATGGGCTGCACCGACTGGCCGGTACCGGGCACGTGGACCCATCCGGACGTCTCCGCCGCGGGCGCTCCCCCGATCGTCGTGATCGGCAACACCGGCGACCCCGCCACCCCCTACGAGGGCGCGAAGGTGATGGCCGACAGCCTGGGCGAGGGGGTCGGCATCGAGATGACGTACCGCGGCGAGGGGCACGGCGCGTACGGCAGCAGCCCATGCGTGAAGCGGGCGGTCGACGGCTACCTGCTCAACGGCAGGGTTCCGGCCGACGGGACGGTCTGCCGGTAGGCCGCGGCCGGGCGCACACCACCCAGGACACTCCCTAGGATGTCGAAACTGTCTTCGAGCGCTGTGGGGGCCGGGATGAGGAACCGAATACGCGCGGGCGCGCTGGCCGCCGCGGTCCTGCTGGTGGCCGGGGCCGGTTGCGACAGCGCGGGCGGCGGCGCCGGGAGCGGCGGCAAGCCGTCCGCCTCCGCCGGTTCGCCGGGGGAGGCGGACGGGAAGGACGGCGGGAACGGGACGCCGAAGGCTCCGGTCCTGCCCGGCTCCCTCACCGGGCAGCAACTGGACTGGAAAGCGTGCACGGCGCCCACCAAGGCGCGTGGCAGCCTCGCCCGGCCGCCCGGCACCCAGTGGCAGTGCGCCACGCTCCGGGCACCCCTCGACTACGGCGACCCGGCCGGGGAGACGATCGGCATCGCGCTGATCAGGTCCCGGGCGAAGGAGTCCGACCGGCGCATCGGCTCACTGCTCTTCAACTTCGGCGGGCCCGGCGGCTCGGGCGTCGCCTCGCTGCCCACCGCCGCCGCGGGCTACCGCACCCTGCACGAGCGGTACGACCTCGTCGGCTTCGACCCGCGGGGCGTGGCCGAGAGTTCGGCGGTCGTGTGCCGCGGTGACGCGGAGACCGCGAAGTCCCTGGCGCTGGACTCCACCCCGGACACGGCGGCGGAGGAGAAGGCGTACATGGACGACTCGGCGGCGTTCGGCGCCGGGTGCGACGAGCGGTCGGGCCGGGTGATCCCGCACGTCGGCACGGTCTCCGCGGCCCGCGACATGGATCTGATGCGCCAGGTGCTCGGCGACGACAAGCTGCACTACCTCGGCTTCTCCTACGGCACCGAACTCGGCGGTGTGTACGCCCATCTGTATCCGCGGAACACCGGCCGGCTCGTCCTGGACGCGGTGGTCGACCCGACGGCCGACTACGCCGGGCACTCGCGCAACCAGGCACGCGGCTTCCAGCGCGCGCTGGAGAACTACTCCAAGAGCCGGGGCATCAGCGCGAAGGACGGCACCGCGCGCGTGGTGAAGCTGCTCGGCGAACTGGACCGGAAGCCGCTGCCCGCGACGGGCGGCCGCACGCTCACCCAGAGTCTGGCGCTGACCGGGATCATCATGCCGCTGTACTCCGAGGACAACTGGCCCTTCCTGACCTCGGCGCTGGACGCGGCGGAGAACGGCGACGGCAGCCTTCTGCTGCAGACGGCAGACTCCTACAACGACCGTGACGAGAACGGCCGTTACGGCACGCAGAACCACTCCCAGCGCGCCATATCCTGCGCCGACGCCAAGGGACGGGTGACGCCGGAGGAGGTGCGGTCCCGTCATCTCGCCGAGTTCACCGAGGTCTCCCCGGTGTTCGGCCCGTACCTTGCCTGGGACCTGGCGGGCTGGTGCGCAGACTGGCCGGTGGCCGGCGAGTCCGACACCCCTGAGGTCTCCGCGCGGGGCGCGGCCCCCGTCCTGGTGGTCGGCACCACGGGCGACCCGGCGACCCCGTACGAGGGTGCACGGCGGATGGCCGACGAACTGGGCGCGGGAGTCGGTGTGCTGGTCACCAACAAGGGCGAGGGGCACGGGGCCTACGGCACCGCGACATGTGTGACGCGCACGGTGGACGCGTATCTGCTCGACGGCAGGGTTCCGGCGGACGGCACGACCTGCACCTCGTGAAACGGACGTGGCCCCGGACCGCTTCTGCGGTCCGGGGCCACGGTTGTCCAGATCCCACTCGCCGAGTTCTGTCGCAGCACCGGCGTACGGCACGGCGCAACCGGTTCACCAGTGGCCGTGATAGGCCAGGTTCACGGCCAGAGCGGCCGCGGGCAGGCAGAAGAACACGAACCAGGCCACTCCGTTGACGACCGAGGCGAGGAGGGTGACGACGAGGTAGGCGGCGAACACGTGGGGCTCCCGGGCCGAACGACGCCGACTGGTGGCCGACTTCATCGACGACACCTTCAGGGATCTGGGCACCAACCCCGAGTTCGTGACCCTGATGCGATCCGCCATGCCCGAGCTCCCCGACGACCCAACGCCCGATCAGGTCGGGGCCTGGGTGGAACTCGCCGAACTCTGCCAGAACGCGGACTTCCATACGGTGGTGCGACGCATCGCTGAGGAACAGGCGGAAGAGCCTTCCCCGCAGGACGCCAGCAGTCTGCACGACGGTCTCAACCAATCGATGCGTGAACGAATCGACGAAGCCGTATCCGTCGGCATCCTTCCGTCCTCCGTCTCAACCGCACCCCTTGACGACGCACTGGGCGGCCTCTACGGCCACGCATTCGAGCGTGCCGGCGACGGCGATCTGCGCCGCTGGCTCCTCGCCCGCCTGCAGATGACCACCGACCCACACGCCACGCGCTACTGGCAGCTCTTGGCGACGGTCAATGGATGGCCCGCATCCCCGACTCTCGCCCCCGTTTACACCTGGTTCACCACCGCCTTCCACGGTGCTTCTCCCGTGACAGCGACGTCTTGAGCATCGGAGGGCATCACGTGAAGTACGACCTCTTGCAGATCCTCGGTATGGCTCTCCTTGTCCTTGGGGGGCAGGGAGCGATCCGTCAGCTCGTCGACCACGGCAACGCCGGCCTACTCGCTTGGCTGCCAGGCGGGTTCACGGCCGGCATCACCGTCCATGTTGTCGCCGTCGGTATCGGCGCGGTTGTTGCGGGCTGGGCGCGCGGCCGGGCGAAGGCAGCCGGGCGCAGGAGCTGACGGGTCGGCTGGAAGGCACCTGGTCGCCACATCCAACACCGACATCAACGAATGCGGATGGACGCAGCCTCCGGCGTCCTCGGCAGCGTGGATGCCCATGGCGTGACCAGGTGCGACGGCCGTCCGGCTGAACTCCTGAGGCGATGGTCAGTGGACGTGCTGTACAGCAGCGGACTACAGCAACCACCGCGACCGCTGCCGACGGTCATGGGCCCTCAGACATCGACTGATCAGCCGTATTGACCTCAGCGACCGCCCCGCCGGTAGTTCGGGACGAAGGGTCAACGGCATCGAGGACACCCAGCCAACAGGCACTCAGCCGGTGTCGAGAGAGCGCCGGCGATTCCAGGAGACCAAGAGAACCGCCGCGACCGGCCAGAAGATCAAGAGGGGTACGAGACTTCCGTGTTCCCGGGCGATGTAGCCGATCGCAGCTGTCACCAGGGCCAGACTCAGCGTTGTCCGAGCGACGATCCACAGCTTCCGTGTACCGCGGGGTCTGATGAGCTCGTGGGTCCGCCACAGGCACGACCAGGTGGCGGACAGGGCGCAGCCGGCCACGTTGAGCAAGATCAGGACCAACGCCGAGTGCAGCGGCAGCCTGGCTTGCGGGGCGTCCGGGAGGAGGCGGGTCTCACTCGTGCTCTCCCTGGTTATGGCGGTGCGGCGGCCCCGCCAGACGGTGACGGTGACGTGTTCCCCGGACCTCAGGCCCTCCAAAGTGCTGGGCGGGGTGCCCAGGCGGTACTCCCCGGCGACGGCGTCCGGTCCGTCGAGAGTGAACACCAACCCGTCCGGGTGCCCCTCCGCGACTGTGGCGTCGATGCGGCGCAGGCAATTCCGGCTGGTCTCGCCGAAGCCACATTCGTGAGCGGAGCGGAGGGCGCGTTGGTCGGTGAGAGAGGCCGAGAACTCGTGGGCGAAGTGGCCGGCTCCGCACAGTGCCAGCATGCCGGCGACGAGGGCCAGGCAACCGGCGGCCCTGACCGCAAGAACTGTCCTGGCCGACGGTTGAGTCCCAAGTGCGGGAGTGTTGTCGTTCCTGTCGGGTCCGCGATCGGGCTCGCGCGTGGACGTGTCCATCCATGCTCCCTCGGGTTCTGCTCGCCTTCTTGTAGGACGGTCGATCAGGCCCAATGGATGTACGCCAGCCGCGTGACACCACCTCGGCCGGCCAAGCGCGTCGAGGCACCCCAGCACCAGCTCAAGAGCCGAGGCGCCTGGATCTGAGAGTCGGTGAACCGGGTCGCCATCTCATCGCCGAGCTGTATCCGGCGTTGCCGCTACGGGACCGTCCCCACATACCTCGGTGAGACCCGCAATGCGTTTTGGGGGCGGGTCTCAGGCCGCCGCCGGCCCAGGGAACTGGCGGCGTCGACGGCGCGTCTGTCGTGGGCGTGAGTCATGAGACGACTGCGAGTCGGGATACGGGCGTGAGCCAGGGGACCAAAGGATGCGGAGGATTCCTCGTGTCGGCCCTCGGCACCACGTTCGTTTTGCTGGCCTGGGCCCCGCTGGCGCGCATCAGCATCGATGGCGGGTTCGAACAGCAGCACCGGGATCTGAGCGTGCTCTACATCGACCTTCCGGTCATCGCGGTCGGCGGCGCCCTTGTGCCGCTCGCCGCATGGCTGCTGACTCTGCAGTGGCTGCAGCGTCCGTGGGTCGCCACGCTGGCGGCCGTGGCCGCGCTCGCACTGGGAGTGTGGGGACTCACCAGCTGGTGGACCCCCTACCAGCGGCCGGAATTCGTGTACTGAACGATCGTTCTGAACCGCAGGGGTGTTCATCGCGCCGTGGCAATGACAGTTCTTCGCCGAGGCCCGCTTCACGCGAAGGGCATCATGTGCACTGTCCGATGGGTGGCCGCAGCCGACCACCCAGTCCCCGCCCTGAGGCTACGGCCCGTTACTCACTGCCGTGGTTGACCATCGCCCCAACGGGAGACGGCCCCGGCATGCAACCGGGGCCGTCTCTGGGCCGTGGAACGTGGACCAGTGCCGACCGACGTCGACGACTGGTGACCACGACTGCGCTGGTCAGCGAGGCGTCAGCCTCGCCTTCCGCAGCTCGGCGAAGGGGCTGTTCAGTAGATCGGCTTCTCGGGCTCGATCTGGTTGACCCAGCCGATGACGCCGCCGCCGACGTGCACCGCGTCGGCGAAGCCCGCGGACTTGAGGACCGCGAGGACCTCCGCACTGCGGACACCCGTCTTGCAATGCAGGACGATCTTCTTGTCCTGCGGCAGGTCCTGCAGGGCCGAGCCCATCAGGAACTCGTTCTTCGGGATCAGTCGCGCGCCCGGGATCGAGACGATCTCGTACTCGTTGACCTCGCGGACGTCGATGATGTCGATGTTCTCGCCGTCGTCGATCCACTCCTTGAGCTGCTTGGGAGTGATCGTCGAACCGGCCGCCGCCTCCTGGGCCTCCTCGGACACGACGCCGCAGAAGGCCTCGTAGTCGATGAGCTCGGTGACGGTCGGGTTCTCGCCACAGACGGCGCAGTTGGGGTCCTTGCGGACCTTGACCTGGCGGTACTGCATCTCCAGGGCGTCGTAGATCATCAGTCGGCCGACCAGGGGCTCACCGATGCCGGCGAGCAGCTTGATCGCCTCGTTGACCTGGATGGAGCCGATGGACGCGCACAGCACGCCCAGCACGCCGCCCTCGGCGCAGGAGGGGACCATGCCCGGCGGCGGGGGCTCGGGGTAGAGGCAGCGGTAGCAGGGGCCGTGCTCGGACCAGAAGACGGATGCCTGGCCGTCGAAGCGGTAGATCGAGCCCCACACGTAGGGCTTGTTCAGCAGCACACAGGCGTCGTTGACCAGGTAGCGGGTCGCGAAGTTGTCCGTGCCGTCGACGATCAGGTCGTACTGGCTGAAGATCTCCATCACGTTCTCGGCCTCGAGCCGCTCTTCGTGAAGGACCACATCGACGTAGGGGTTGATGCCCTTGACCGTGTCGCGGGCGGACTCCGCCTTGGAACGGCCGATGTCCGCCTGGCTGTGGATGATCTGACGCTGCAGGTTCGACTCGTCGACCTCGTCGAACTCCACGATGCCGAGCGTGCCGACACCGGCCGCGGCCAGGTACATGAGGGCCGGCGAGCCGAGGCCGCCCGCGCCGACGGCGAGCACCTTGGCGTTCTTCAGCCGCTTCTGCCCGTCCATCCCGACATCGGGGATGATCAGGTGGCGGGAGTACCTGCGGACCTCGTCTACGGTGAGCTCGGCAGCCGGCTCGACCAGGGGTGGCAGCGACACGGGGGCTCCGTTGGTCGGTAAGTCAGTACGGTTGTTCTCCCCGTAACACTGCCACGGCCCTCCTCATTCCGAGACACCCGGTCCGATCTGCGAGACGATTTCGTCCCAGTAGCCGGGCAGTGCCTCGAATGGGCCACTTTGCCCCTTTCCGCCGTCGTGGCGTCCCCGGTCGGTGAAGAAGATCGTCCCCGCGCCCTGCCAGCGCGCGATCCGGGTGGCTTCCTGGAGATGGGTGCGCGGCACACCGTGGACGAAGTGCGCGAACCGCTCCGGCGGGTGGTCGGCCGTCCACTCCGCCACCTGCGACCAGCGGTAGTCGGCCCACGGACCGGAGAACGTGACCAGCTGGTCGGCGGCCTCGGCGTATCCCGGATACGGGTGCGTCCCGTGCCCCAGCACCAGGTGCCCGCCGTCCGAGATCGCGTCCAGCGTCGCCGTCGTACGCCGTACCCGGGCGAGGTCGGTCCGGTCCGTCGGACAGCGGTCCAGCAGGAAGCCGTCGATCTTGTACCAGTCGCAGAAGTGCTGCGCGTCACAGACGATGTCGCCGTAACTGCGCGAGCCGTGGGCCAGGTCGAGATGCCCGAGCACCCGCACCCCGGCGTTCCGCAGCCGGCCCGCCGCCTCCAGGCAGTGCGGGTCGGGGCGGGCGCCGGGGCCGTCCGCGACATTGAGGACCACCCAGTGCAGCGGGGTCCCCGGTCTGGTGAGCTCCGTCCATTCCGCCTGCGCCAGCAGCGGATGGGCATGTCCGGGGACACCGAGGCCGAGATGTTCCGCACCGGTCGCCGAGAGCTGTGTCCCGGTGCTCGTCAGATGCGGCATGCCGCCTCCATCCAGATGTCGGCGAGGGATTCCTCGAGGTTGATACGGGGCCGCCAGCCCAGCCGGTCCCGTGCCGTGCGCACATCGGCCTGTTGCCAGCTGCCGCAGCCGTCGGGGTACGGGGAGGGCGTGGCGGCCATGTGCTCGACGATCGATTCGGAGCGAGGGGCGCCGATGACGGGACGACCCGTCGGCACATCCAGCTCGTGCAGGGCTCCCGCGTACCCGGCGACGCGGGCGAGCACCGAGGCGGCGTCCCTCAGCTTCACGGCGCGGCCGGTGCCGATGTTGACGACGCCCTGCGCGGCGGACAGCGAGGCCGCGTGCACGGCGCGGGCCACGTCCCGTACGTCGACGAAGTCGCGCTGCACGCCGAGACCGCTGAGCTTGAGTTCGCCGTCTCCGGACTGCATCGCACGCCGCATCGCCTCGGCCAGCCTGCCGAGCGGCGAACCGGCGGGTGTGCCGGGGCCCACGGGCGAGAAGACCCGCAGGACGACCGCGTCGAGTCCGGAGCCGAGGACGAGTTCGGTGGCGGCGAGCTTGCTGACCCCGTAGGGGCCGCCGGGACGCGGAACGGCATCCTCAGCCGTCGACGAACCCTGCTGGGACGGGCCGTACTCGGAGGCGCACCCGATCTGCACGAGCCGGGCGCCGCAGCCGCTGCGGCGCAGCGCCTCGCAGACGGTGGCGACGGCGACGGTGTTGTGCCGGGTCAGCTCGCGGGCGCCGCCACGGGTGGCGCCCGCGCAGTTGATGACGACTCCGGGGTGGACGGCGCCGAGGAAGCGGGTCAGCGCGCCCGGGCTGCCCCCGGAGAGGTCGAAGCGCACATCGGCGTCGTCGCCGCGGCCGAGTGCGGTGAGGTGCACGGCCGGGTCGGCGAGGAGCCGGTCGGCGACGAAGCGGCCGAGGAAACCGTTGGCCCCGAGGAGAAGCACCCTCATCGCGTGGCTCCTCTGGACCGACGGGCCGTATCCGGGTGTTGAGGGGTCATGCGTGTTCTCCTTCGGGGTGTGGCCGGCGATGCCATGGATGGCGTTGCTCTGCGGTGTCGGCTCCGCGGAGGGGACGGCCTGGTCAGTGGGTGTGGGCCGAGGCCCGGGGGAGGACGACGAACGCGTGGACGAGGAGTCCGGCGGCTGCGGTCCCACAAGCGAGTACGGGCACGGCCGCGACGCCCCAGGACATGACGAGCAGTTCGACCGGACGGGCGATCGGGCCGAGGCCGGGCAACCGGCCCGACAGCAGCAGTGCGGGGGCGGCCACCTCGACCGCGCATGCGGCGGCCAGTGCCGCCGACGCGGGTTCGGGGAACCCGTGGACGACGAGCAACCGGGCCAGGAAGAGCAGGATGCCGAGGACCGCGGCTGCCGCGAGGGCCTCACTGCCGGGCATGACGAGCCCGGTCAGGGCGACCAGCGCGCCGACGGACGCGGCGTACAGCAGCAGGACGGCGAGCAGGAGGGGACGCGTCCCGGCGGCGAACTCCTCGAGCCCCCGGCTGGTGTCGAGCCGGCGGCGGGTCCGTACGGCGAAGAGATGCGCGCACCACGCCGCGGGCACGACGGCGAGGGCGAGGGCGACGAACGGCGCGGGGTCCAGGGGCCACAGCGTGTCCGGGCCGCCGTCGATGATCTCGCCGAGGAGGCCCTGGCCGCAGGCCGCGTAGGCGAGCAGCCAGAGCGTCCACAGCCGCAGGGCGGGGAGCGAACGGCCGCCGGCGCGCAGCGGTCCGCGTCGCAGCGCCCGCATCAGCGCGAGAGTGGTGAGGAGCGCCCCGAGTCCGCACGCCGCGAGCCGCACTCCTCCTTCGGTGGCCGACGCGACCACCACGGTGAGGACACATACCGCCCCCGGCAACACCGTGCGCGGGTGGAGCAGCGCCCGTCCGGCGCGCGGATCGGCGGCGCGCGCCGGACGGTCGTCGGTGGGGGTGGCGCGCTCGGCCCGCGCGAACATCTCCTCGGCGAGCGAGAAGACGTCCCGGTGCCGGAAGCGGGCGGCGGTGCGGTCGGTGAGGCCGTGCGCCTCCAGCCCGGCGGCGATCTCCAGGGGATCGACGGCCTGCTCGCACAGTTCCCGGTGCCGGTGGATGAGCGCCTTCACGGGATCGCCTCCGCGCCGTGCCGCCCCCTTGGTGGGGGAAAGACGGTTCTGCGGGTCACCACCGGACGGCACACGATGCTCCGTGCCAGGCTTCTCGGCCGCCACGGCATCCGATCCGTCAGCGGCATCCGATCCGTCAGCGGCCGCCGCCTCCGGGGCATCCGCCGGCTGCGGCACGTCCGGGGCTCGCTCGTCCCCTGGCACAGGGCCTGGCACGGTCGCCGATGCTGCGGGGGCTGCGCCAGGGATGTACGACTCGTCGTCGCCCGGCGCGGGCGGCTGCGCTCCGGCGGTACCGGAGGCGTCGACAGCCTGGGGCGAGGGCTCGTGGCGGATGCCGTCAAGTGCGGTGAGAGCCGCCAATGCCCAGACCGCACGGACGTGTTCGGCGTCGGTGTCGCCTTCGGCGCCGGCGCTGCCGTCGCCCTCGAAGCGGCCGATGGTGTCCGGGAGGACCGCCGGCTCCTCGGGGGCCGCCTTCCTCGTGACGTGTGCCGCGTTCATCGGCGTGCCTCCTTCGCGGTTTCCGGTGTCGCTCCCGCCCCGATCGGTTCCGCGCCCCCGGCCCAGCTGGGTGTGTGCGCTCCCGTGCCCGTCAGACGGCCCGGCACGTGCGACTCGGCGGGGTGGGCGAACGGCCGCGGCTCACCGTCCGCGTCGACGGCCTCCGCGTCCCGCTGTACCGGGGAGTGCGAGATCAGCTCCAGGTAAATGCCGCGAA
The DNA here is from genome assembly GCF_056436245.1 of Streptomyces sp. NPDC043812. Lineage (NCBI taxonomy): Bacteria > Bacillati > Actinomycetota > Actinomycetes > Kitasatosporales > Streptomycetaceae > Streptomyces > Streptomyces sp. NPDC043812. Next base: position 38,963 of record NZ_JBWKCY010000015.1, on the reverse strand, counting down.
ATGCCGTCAGGTTCTGTTCGACGGTGAACAGTTCGAGGGCACGGGCTCGGGCTGCCGCGCCCAGGCGCGCACGGCGCTCGGGGTCGCCAAGCAGCGCGAGGCAGGCGTCGGCGAGGGCCCGTGGATTGCGCGGGGGCACCACGAGCCCGGTGCCGCCGATGACTTCGACGACTGCGCCCACATCCGTGGAGACCGTCGCCCGGCCGCAGAACATCGCCTCCACCAGGCTGATGGGGAAGCCCTCGACGACGCTGGAGAGGACGACGACGGCTCCGGCGGCGTACGCGTCGGCGAGGGCCGGCGCTTCCGGGCCGCCGATCTCCTCGAAGGAGACCGGATTGTCGCCCACGGCGTGGGCGTCCGCCGCCTCGTCGGGGAAGAGCTGCGCGGCCAGGGCCCGGCAGTGGGCGAGATACGTGCTTGCCTCGGAGCCCTGCACGGGTGCGCCGAACAGTCGCAGCCGCGCCGTCGGCGCCTCCTTGCGGATCTCGGCGAAGGCGTGCAGCAGCGCGATGAGGTCCTTGGACGGCTCGATCCTGCCGACCCAGACAAGGGTGTGCTCGTCACCGCAGTCGCCGCTCTCGCCGACGGCCGCGAAGCGCTCCGCCTCCATGCCGGGGTAGACGGTGCGCAGCTTGGCGCGTTCGGCGCCGCACTTGTCCTGCCAACGTCGTGCATGCGTGTTCCCGGGGGTGATGACGGCGGCCTGCCGGTACACCTCGGCGGACAACTGCCCGTGGAACGCGGCGAGCAGGGCGCGCACGGGGGCGCTCAACTCCTCTTCGCGCCCGGCGAGATACTGCGCGCGCAACTGGACGCCGTACTCGGTGACCAGCAGCGGAATCCCGCAGAAGCGTTTGGCCACCAGCCCGGGCAGAGCCGCCGGTCCGCCGGATGCGGCATGGCAGAGGTCGACTGCGGCAAGCGCATCCTCCTCGTACCAGTCGAGGGAGAGCGGGCGCAGGTGCCGCTCGAGGCGGTCGGCAACAGCCAGCAGGTCGAGGACGCGGGCGCCCTGCACCGCGCGATGCGCGCCCGGCATCCGGCAGGCGGACTCCAGGGCGCGCAGGGCCACCTCGGAACGCAGCGCGGCATACAGTCCGCCGTGCTCGCGAGCGAGTGCCGCGAGACCGTAGAGGCCGTCGGCGAAGCCGTCCCCGCCGGCACAGAGGGCGGCCGCGAGGTCCTTGAAGTGCTCCGCGAAGCGGCGCCGTTCGCGCCGTCCGTACTGTGCACCGTCGTCCGCCGGCGCCCAGAGCGGAGCGGTGCGCACCTGGCGCACCTGGGGCGGCAGCGGGAGGCGGCCGCCGGATTCCTGCTGTGCGCTGCGGCTCAGCGCGTAGACGTCGAACTCGTGCTGCGCGAGCCCGCGCACCAGCCGGTCGCACCAGAGCCTGGACTCACCCGTCGCATACGGATAACCACCATCCGTGAGCAGTCCGATCCGCACGAGTGCACCCCCGATCTCCCTAGTGGGCGGCCGCCGTTGATTTCCGGCGACTCACAGCGGGACGACGTTATGCGGATGCGGCGGGGGCACGACGGACGGTTGTCCATTGCGCCACCGGAAGGGGTGAATGCACGTAACTTTCCCACCCAGGTAGCGTTCCGTGGCGCTACGGTGTCATTCCGTTACGTGGAGTGATGCTGCGGCCAGCCCCTGACGCCCGTCAACTCCCGGGGTGCACCCAGGGGTTCGGGCGGCATTCGATGCCGCCGACATCCAGCGACTTCGTCTGCTGCTGCATCACCGGGGCGAGCGCACCGGGCGTGCTGCAGTTCACGTGGTTGTACCCGAGCCGGTGTCCGACCTCGTGGTTGATGAGCATCTGCCGGTAGGGGAACATCGCGTCCCGACCGTACGTCTTCGCGCCCTGCGCCCACCGGAAGGCGTTGATCATCACGCGTTCCGTCGATGCCGAGTCGCACGAGACGTTGTCGACGGTCGTGTCGAGTCCGGACTTGGCGCACCAGACCCCGGTCGTCCCGGGGCTCGCCAGGGTGATGACGAACTCCGGCTCGCCCGACGAGATGCGCTCGAAGGTCATCTCTCCGTTGTGCGCCCAGCTGCGGTCGTCGTTGAGCGTCTCCTGGACGGCCTTGGCGAAGAGCCCGGCATCCAGCCCGAGACCCTTCTCGATGTCGATCCGGTAGCGGATCTTGCGGCCCTTGCCCGGCGCCTTGTCGAATCCCGCCACGGCCTCGAAGTCCCCCGAGCCCTTCAGCTTCGGGTCGATCGGGAACTGCTTCACCATCAACTGCTGGTACGTCGGGGGCGCGGCCGGTGCCTCGGGCGCCGCCCCTTGCGGCGGCGTGGCCCTGCCTTCGGAACGGTCCGGCCGCTCCTGCACCGCACCGCGGTCTTGGTCCGCGGACTGGGCACCGATGCCGCCGGGGCCGTCGGCGGCGACCTGACCGGCGACGACGACCGCGAGGACGGTGGTCACCGCGGCTGCCGCGATCCCGGTGAAGGTGCGCCCCTTGCCGCCCTTGGACGGCCGCTCGTCGGCCTCGTCCCCGGCGTCGTCCGCCTCGGTGTCGGCCGCGATCTCGGGTGGCCTGCCGTGCCCGGAGTCCCAGTCGGTGACCGAGGAATAGTCATCGCGCGGCGCCGGCTCGTCGAAGGCCTCGACGAACTCCCGGCGCGGGCCCGGTATCCGGGCGCCCCCGGCCGCCGGGCGCGGCGGCGCCGTACGGACCTGCTGGGGCGGGGCCACGGTCGGCATGCTTCCGGTCTCCCAGTCGCCCCAGCCGCCGCCGGCCTCGTAGTGCTCGGGATGTCCGCCCCTGGCCTGCCCGGTGCCGTAGCCGGTGGCCGCCGGGGTGTGCTGGTCGGGCCCGGAGTCGCCGAGCCGCCTGCGCCGTCCGCCGGGCGATGCCGCGGCGGGCTCCCACTCGCCGGGCGCCGGCCCGGGTACTCCCCCGGTCTCGGCGCCCTTGCGTGCGGGGCCCTTGCGGCTGTGTCGTCCCACGCCCCGGATCAGCTCCTACCGCAGTCGTCGAGCAGTTCCCGGAATGCCTGGGCGACCGTTTCCGGGTACTCCATCATCGCAACGTGCCCGGCGTCCGGGAGCGTCAGCAGCCGGGAGTCCCGGAACGCCGCTGCCGCCTTGCGCGCCATACGGTACGAGACGAGCTGGTCCTTGCGCCCGTAGACGAGCAGAGTGGGTGCGAGCACACGCTCCGCCTGACGCCACAGCCCATGCTGTCCGCCGAGCGTGTAGGCGTCCACGATGCCACGCGCCGACCTGGCCATCGCGTCCCAGAAGTACGGGAGCCGCATGCGCCGCTCCATCTCCTCGACGGCGTTGCGCAGCCCTTCGTCCGTCACCCGTGCGGGGTCTCCGTAACAGAGGGCGAGTACCCCCCGGGTGCGTTCCTCGGCGCCCCAGCCGTTGGTCAGCCTGGCGAAGAGCAGAGCGATGCCGGGCACGGCGAGCAGGGCGGTCGGCACCGCCGAGCGCTGGACGCGCAGCTCGGGCAGCGCGGGCGAGACCAGGGTCAGCGTGCGCACGAGGTCGGGGCGCACGGCCGCGACCCGGGTGCAGATGGCGCCGCCGAGTGAGTTCGCGACCAGGTGGACGGGGCCGCGGCCGCTCGCGTCGAGAAAACGGATGACCGCTCTGGCGTGTCCCGTGACGGAATAGTTGCCGTCGTCCGGCGGCGGCGAGTCGCCGAAGCCGGGCAGATCGATCGCCTCGCCGTCCACCGTGTCCTCGAGCAGCGCCATCAGCGCGGACCAGTTCTGCGAGGAACCGCCGAGGCCGTGCACGAAGAGCGCGGGCGGCAGCCCCGTGGTGGCGGGCGGACGGGAGCGGACCGTCAGGGTGAGGCCGGGCAGCGACACGGAGCGCAGCTCCTCGCCCTCGGCAACCCGTACGGTCGCGACCTTGGGCGCCACGGCGGCATTGACGGCCTGGGCTCCCGGCAGCTCGGTCGAAGACATGCGGGCAATGTTACGAGACGATCACGCCGTGGCTCGTGTGTTCGGTGTCACAGATGTCACCCGTACCGCGTAGCGCCTGCCACCAGGAACTCCTAGGCTCGTACTAAAGGGCGCATTCCAGGGAAAGCGGTGCGGTATGACAGTCGATCCCACTGACCCGGACACTTTCACCGAGGACGACGACACCGCCACGAACGACTCGGAGGTCCCCGAGGCCGACGCCGCCGAGCAGCACAAGGACCTCCGCTCCGAACGCGACGATCCCGTGAACCGCACCGATCCGGACGCCGCGAACGAAGCGGACGCGGCCGAACAGGCACGTGTGGTCACCCAGGACGAGGACGACTATAGGTGAGGCGCCGGCGCTTGCCACCGGTATGTCCCCGTATCACCCCTGAGCAGGCAGCTACCGCGACCGTCCGGTCCGTGAAATTCTGCGATCGCACCACGCACAGCCGGGTTACCGAAAAGTACGATGGCGGGCGCGGTGCACAGCGCGACGGAACGGCTGTGCTTGTTCAACACATTGGGAGGCGGCGTGACAGCCATCGAGCAGACAGAGGCGGCGCGCCCGCGGGGCACACGCCTGCCACGCCGAGCCCGCAGAAACCAGCTCCTGGGCGCGGCCCAGGAAGTCTTCGTGGCTCAGGGGTACCACTCCGCAGCCATGGACGACATCGCCGAGCGGGCGGGCGTCAGCAAGCCCGTGCTCTACCAGCACTTCCCCGGAAAGCTGGAGCTCTACCTCGCTCTCCTGGACCAGCACTGCGAGGCCCTGCTCCAGTCCGTCCGCACGGCGCTCGCGTCGACGACGGACAACAAGCTGCGCGTCGCGGCGACCATGGACGCCTATTTCGCGTACGTGGAGGACGAGGGCGGCGCGTTCCGGCTCGTCTTCGAGTCGGACCTGACCAACGAGCCCGCGGTCCGCGAGCGCGTGGACCGGGTGTCGCTGCAGTGCGCGGAGGCCATCTCCGACGTGATCGCCGAGGACACCGGGCTGTCCAAGGACGAGTCGATGCTGCTGGCCGTGGGCCTCGGCGGCGTCTCCCAGGTCGTCGCCAGGTACTGGCTCTCCAGCGAGTCCGGCATCCCCAGGGACACCGCGGTGCAGCTCCTCACGTCGCTGGCGTGGCGGGGTATCGCGGGCTTCCCGCTGCACGGCAGCGAACAGCACTGAGCACTGTTCGCTCCTGGCGTTTCCCACAGGCGCCTGCCGCGTCCGGTCGCCGGGCTAATGTGTGCTGCGTACGGCGCGGTTGATCGCGCAACGCACGGACCGTTCGGAGGGACATAGCCGTGGAGGTCAAGATCGGCGTGCAGCACGCGCCCCGGGAGATCGTTCTGGAGAGCGGGCAGTCCGCCGAGGAGGTCGAGCGCGCGGTGGGCGATGCGCTGGCCGGCAAGGCGCAGCTGCTCAGCCTCACGGACGAGAAGGGCCGCAAGGTCCTGGTGCCGTCCGACCGTCTCGCCTACGTCGAGATCGGCGAGTCGACGACACGACGAGTGGGATTCGGCGCCCTCTAGAGGGCGCGGCGCAGGCTCCCGGGTACGCCCGGGAGCGGCGCGGTGAAGCATCGCACGGCGAGGGCCCGGCGGATTGTCCGCCGGGCCCTCGCCGTTTTCGGTCCCTGCCGGATTTCGCTGTTCAGGGGCCGCTTTCGCCCGCTCGGGGAGGGTTGTGATCCGTTGGTGACGGGTAGTACGGGCTGTGACCGTCCCTGTCCGCGCCGGCGTCTGCGAGGTGATCAGCAGTGCTCCTGGAAGCCCTCGGTTCCGTCCTGATCGGCTTGGCCCTGTCCTGGGCCGCGACCCGACACTTCTCCGAACGGCTCCCCTCCCGTCGGACGGTCTTCACGACGGGAGCGCTCGGCGCACTTTTCGGCGCGTATGTGACGCATGTCGCGCTCGGCCCCGGCCATGCGGCCGCGGTGCTGATCGGATCCGCAGCGATCGGGACCGTGCTTCTCTCGCTGCTGCTGAGGCCCTCACCGCGAAGGCTGCACCGCGCGTTCCCTTTCTGAGCCGACGCAACGAACGGGCCCGGAGCGGACGCCCGGAAGAGCGGGCCGACCGCTCCGTGCACCGGGCCGGGAGGCGTATCCGCTCCGGGCCGGGCAACACCTCGTGACATACCGTCAGGCAGCAAGTCCCAGGGCAGCCATCCGCTTGGTGTGCGCCTTGGTGATCCGGGAGAACATCTCGCCGACCGCCGCCAGGTCGAACCCGCCCGCGACACCGCCGACGAGCATCGTGGACAGCGCGTCGCGCTCGGCGACCACCCGCTGTGCCTGGGACAGCGCCTCGCCCATGAGCCGGCGCGCCCACAGCGCGAGCCGGCCGCCGACCCGGGGATCGGCCTCGATCGCCGCACGCACCTTCTCGACGGCGAAATTCCCGTGGCCCGTGTCGTCGAGCACCGCGAGCACCAGGGCACGCGTGTCGCCGTCCAGGCGCGCGGCGACCTCGCGGTAGAAGTCGCTGGCGATCGAGTCGCCGACGTAAGCCTTGACGAGGCCCTCCAGCCAGTCGGACGGTGCGGTCTGGCGGTGGAAGTCGTCCAGCGCCTGGGCGAACGGCTCCATGGCCTTCGTCGGCTCCGCCTCGATGGCCGCGAGCCGGTCGCGCAGCTGCTCGAAGTGGTGGAACTCCGCGGAGGCCATCTTCGCCAGCTCGGCCTTGTCGCCGAGCGTCGGTGCGAGCTTCGCGTCCTCCGCAAGCCGCTCGAAGGCCGCCAGCTCGCCGTACGCGAGCGCGCCCAGCAGGTCCACGACGGCGGCGCGGTACTGGGGGTCCGAGGAGGCCGCGGCCCAGTCCTGGGCGGCGATCCCGGTGTGTTCAGTGGCGTTGTCAGGCGTCTCCATGAAGCGCACAATAGCCCGCCCGCAAGTCTGCGGAAGGGCCTGGTCAGCCATGCCGCGAGCGGGGTTCCCGTGAATTCGCCCAACACACATGCGCGAATCCGGGGTACAGTGGTAATGCGCCTGCTGAGCATCAGCGTCAGTGAGATCTGCTCGGTGGGCCGTCTCATGAATGAGGATGCCCGGTCGGTGGCCCGATCGGCTCCGACCCGCCCGCCCTCCACGCGGATCAAACGCACAGGTGCGTAGGACCGCAGATGAGGGGCCCCTCAGCGGCACGACGCTCGAGCGACGGCAGTGGTCCCGCACCATCCGGCCAACCCACGGTCGGCCCAGTACCCAGGTGCGGTACGACCCCCAGCGTTCGCCTCGCGCCGCGTCTCACAGAAGAGGCAACACCCTGACTACGCAGCAGCCCACGACTTTCCGGGATCTCGGGATCCTTCCCGAGACCGCCGAGGCCCTCGAGGCCGTCGGTATCGTTTCCCCCTTCCCCATCCAGGAGATGACGCTCCCCGTCGCGCTCTCCGGCACCGACGTCATCGGCCAGGCCAAGACCGGCACCGGCAAGACGCTCGGTTTCGGACTGCCGCTTCTGGAGCGCGTCACCGTCCCCGCGGACGTCGAGGCCGGCCGGGCGCAGCCCGAGCAGCTGACCGACGCCCCGCAGGCACTCGTGGTCGTCCCCACCCGCGAGCTGTGCACGCAGGTCACCAACGACCTGCTCACCGCCGGCAAGGTCCGTAACGTCCGCGTGCTCGCGATCTACGGCGGCCGTGCCTACGAACCGCAGGTCGAGGCGCTCAAGAAGGGCGTCGACGTGATCGTCGGCACCCCCGGGCGTCTGCTCGACCTGGCGGGCCAGAAGAAGCTGAACCTCTCGCACGTGCGTGCCCTCGTCCTCGACGAGGCCGACGAGATGCTCGACCTGGGCTTCCTGCCCGACGTCGAGAAGATCATCCAGTTCCTGCCGGCCAAGCGGCAGACCATGCTGTTCTCGGCGACCATGCCGGGCGCCGTCATCGGCCTCGCCCGCCGCTACATGTCGCAGCCCACGCACATCCGCGCCACCGCGCCGGACGACCAGGGCGCGACCGTGGCGAACACCACACAGCGCGTCTACCGCGCGCACTCCATGGACAAGCCGGAGATGGTCTCCCGCATCCTGCAGGCCGAGGGCCGCGGGCTTGCGATGATCTTCTGCCGGACGAAGCGGACCGCCGCGGACATCGCCGACCAGCTCGCCCAGCGCGGCTTCGCCTCCGGCGCGGTCCACGGCGACCTGGGCCAGGGCGCGCGTGAGCAGGCGCTGCGCGCTTTCCGCAACGGCAAGGTCGACGTGCTGGTGTGCACCGACGTCGCCGCGCGCGGTATCGATGTCGAGGGCGTGACCCACGTCATCAACTACCAGTCGCCGGAGGACGAGAAGACCTACCTCCACCGCATCGGCCGCACCGGCCGCGCGGGCGCTTCCGGCACCGCCGTGACGCTGGTCGACTGGGACGACATCCCGCGCTGGCAGCTGATCAACAAGGCGCTGGACCTGGGCTTCCCGAACCCCCCGGAGACGTACTCCACGTCGCCGCACCTGTTCGAGGAGCTGAACATCCCCGCGGGCACCAAGGGTGTCCTGCCGCGCGCCGAGCGCACCCGCGCCGGCCTCGCCGCGGAAGAGGTCGAGGACCTGGGCGAGACGGGCGGCCGCGGCCGTCGGTCGGCATCCGCGACGGCGGTGCGCGAGGAGCGTCCCGTCCGTACGCGCACGCCCCGTCAGCGTCGGCGAACGCGCGGCGGTGCCGAGGCGGCGGAGAACGAAGCGCTGACGGCCGTGCCGGAGCAGGCCACCGCAGAGGAGGCCACGCAGCCGCGCACGCCGCGCCGCCGTCGTCGTACTCGTGTCGGCGCGCAGGCGTCCGGCTCCGCGCCCGCCGAGGCGACGGCTGTCGTCGAGACGGTCGAGGCGGTGGAGACGGCCGAGGCACCGACGGAGACCGAGGCGAAGCCGCGCCGCCGCCGGACGCGTGCCGCACAGGTCGCCGAGACGGTGAACGAGACCTCGTCCGCGGTCGTGGCCCCGGAGACGGCGGAGCCGTCGGCGGAAGCCGCCGAGGCGAAGCCGCGCCGCCGGACGCGTGCCGCGAAGGCCGTCGACACGGCCGAGGCCGCCGAAGCGACCGAGACGGTCACCAAGCCGCGCCGGACGCGGGCTGCCAAGACCACCGAGAGCGCGGCCGTAGCGGTCGCCGAGCCGGAGGCCGAGGCGAAGCCCCGCCATCGCACGCGTGCCGCGAAGGCCGTCGACACGGCCGAGGCCGCCGAAGCGACCGAGACGGTGACCAAGCCGCGCCGGACGCGGGCGGCGAAGGCCACGGAGACGGCGGAGACCGACGCCGGCGCCGAGGCGAAGCCGCGTCGCCGCACGACCAGGGCGCCGAAGGCGGCCGAGACGGCGGAAGCCGTCGCGGCGGAGCCGGAGGCCGCGCCGCGTCGTCGCCGTACGCGCGCCGCCGCGCAGCCCGAGAGCTGACGCTCGCACGACCGGATGGCCCGGCCCCCACAGGGGGCCGGGCCATCGGCGTCTGTTCCCTCCACCCGTCCTCGCGCTGGACGGCCTTCCCCCGGCCGCCCGGGAGTCCCGGTCCCGCCCGGCGCGGCGGCGCGTTAGCCTCGTCCGCATGAGCCGGCCGCCCACCTTCGTACCGCCCCCCTGCGCGCGGTCTTTCCTACTGCCCACCTCCCGCGGGGAGTTCGCCGTACTCGACGCGCGCCCCGCGGCTCGGGTGCGCGGCACCGCACTGATGCTGCCGGGCTACACCGGGAGCAAGGAGGACTTCATCGCCCTGCTCGAGCCGCTCGCCGATGCGGGCTATCGGGTGGTCGCGGTCGACGGGCGCGGGCAGTACGAGTCCGACGGTCCCGAGGACCGACAGGCCTACGCCCAGGACGAGTTGGCCAGGGATGTACTGGCGCAGGCCGAGGCCGTCGGCGGGCCGGTGCATCTGGTGGGGCACTCGCTCGGAGGGCAGATCGCCCGCGCGGCCGTGTTGCTGGACGCCGCTCCGTTCACGACGTTGACCCTGATGTCCTCGGGCCCCGCCCAGGTGAGCCCGGCGCAGCGGGAGAAGGTGAAGCTGCTGGCCGACGCGCTCGCCGTGATGACGATGGCGGAGGTCTGGGCGGCGATGAGGGCATTCGACGCCCCCACCCCCGAGGACACCGCGGCGGCCGACGGCGACCGCACGGATCTGCGGGATCGCTGGCTGCGCCACAACGCCGTCCAGCTGATCACGACCGGACGGCAGCTGACCGTCGAACCGGACCGCGTCGAGGAACTCGCCGCTGTGCAGCCGCTGCCGAAGCATGTGCTGTCCGGCGAACGGGACGACACCTGGCCCGTGCCGCTGCTGGACGAGATGGCGCTGCGGCTCGGGGCACACCGGACCGTTGTCGCGGGTGCCGAGCATTCCCCGAACACCGACCGTCCGCTGGAGACGGCCGCCGCGCTGGCGCGGTTCTGGGATCAGAACTGAGACTGCAGGTGCTGCCAGAAGCCGTCCCGCAGCGCGCGCCGCAGGACCGCGTGCCCGCGCAGTGAGCGCTGGAGGAGCCCTTCCGCCTCTATCAGCAGGTCCTGGTCGACCGGGCCCGGCAGATAGGGGTGGCCGGGCAGCAGTTCGGCCATCGCTGCGCGGCCCCGCTCCGCCAGCCAGGTCGCGGCGATCTGTGCGCCGATGAAGCGCACCTCGTCCCGGGAGGGCGGCGGCGAACCCTCGTTCTCGTACGTGGTGACGGGTCGGCGCGTGATGTAGGGGCGGCAGAAGTCGAGGTCGAAGGTGCGCTGGCTGTCGACCTCCCAGAGCAGCGGCTCCGCCTGATTGCGCCCGTCGGCGGCCTCGATGCCCCACAGGTGCACGCGAGCGCCGTAGCCCTGGGCCGCCTCGACCGCGGAGACGAGGTCCTCGTCGCCGCCGATGAGTGCCGCGTCGCTGATGGCGCGATGGCGAGCGAGCGACTCCAGGTCGCTGCGGATCAGGGAGTCGACGCCCTTCTGCTGGTTGTTGGCGTTGAGGTTGCCCAGCCGCACCTTGACGTCGGGCAGTTCGGCGATGGACTGCTGCTCGGGGGTGTGGATACGGCGCCGTGCGCCGTCGTACCAGTACACGCGCAGCAGACGGCTGTCGGCGAAGATCGTCCGTGCCTTGTCGATGAAAGCCTCGATCAGGCCTTCGGCGTCGAGGTCGAAGGAGCGCCGGTCCTCGGTACCCGCCACAAGCAACCCGGCCGCCGCATAGACGTAACCGGCGTCGACGAAGATGGCGTGTGTCGACGGGGTCTTGGCGACCTCGGCGAGCATGCGCTGCAGGAGCTCATTGGTGCGCTCGAGGCGGGCGGCGATGTTGGTGCTCTCTTCGTCGTTCATACGGACCTCATTGTCCGTGCCCCGGGCACTACCCGCCAGTAGTTAGGCATCCAAAAATTTTCCTTAGCGTAGGGAATGTTTGCAGGATGCATCGCGTTGAGAACCTCAGTACCCGGACGGAGAATTCCGTCTGTCACCAGTTCTCCATCAGGAGGATCAGACGAAGGGAGAAGCCGTGCGCTTCGAGATCATGCGACTGGACGACGTCGACGGCATCGCCGTGGACAGCACCGTCGTGGACGCCGCCTCCGTCAACCGGATCGTGCAGCAGGCCGCTTCGATCGGCCAGCGCATCCTCATCCGGCCCGCCGAAACCTCGGCTTCATAGCCCTTACCGGCCCGCGTGCGCCGCGCCCCCGTACGGAAGATCCGTACGGGGGCGCGGTGCGTCCGAGGACGGCCGGGCGGGCGTCAGGCGCCCTGGATCACCTGCGTGACGCCGTTGATGATCTGCTGCACGGCGATCGCGGAGAGCATCATGCCCGCGAGCCGGGTCACCAGCACCACACCGCCCTCCTTGATCACACGGATGATCAGCAGCGAGTAGCGCATGGTCAGCCAGAGCACGACATGCATCGCGGCGATCGCGGCCCAGACCGACACCTGCTGGCCCACGCTGTCGGCGTGCTGCACGGCGAGGATCACCGACACGATCGCACCCGGACCGGCGAGCAGCGGCATGCCCAGCGGGACCAGAGCGACATTGACGTCCTTGGTCTGCTTGGGCTCGTCGGTCTTGCCCGTCAACAGGTCGAGGGCGATCAGCAGCAGAAGGAGTCCGCCGGCGATCATCAGCGCGGGGACGGAGACATGCAGGTAGTCCAGGATCTGCTGGCCGAGGATGCCGAAGACGGTGATGACACCGAAGGCAACGGCGACGGCCTGCCAGGCCATCCGGCGCTGCACCTTGGTGGCGCGCCCGGAGGTGAGCGCGAGGAAGATCGGGGTGATCCCCGGGGGGTCCATGATGACGAAAAGGGTCAGGAACAGAGAGCCGAAAACGGCAACGTCGAACACAGTGAAGGGCCTTGCGGGAGAGGGGTGAACGAAGAGGGTGGCAGGTCCTACGAACGGACCCCGCCCGTGCCCGGCACCGGGAACGCGCCCGTGGCGCGGCGGATGATCTCGCCGTAGATCTCCGGGTCGGTGGTGTGCTCACCGAGCCGGCAGGTCTTGCGGCTGCCGTGGTAGTCGCTGGAGCCGGTCGTCAGCAGACCGAGCTCGCCGGCGAGGCCGCGCAGCCGGGCGCGCGTCGCCTCGTCGTGGTCCATGTGGTCGACCTCGATGCCGTCGAGGCCATGCGCTGCCAGTTCGGCGATGGCGCTCTCGGGCACCGTGCGTCCGCGCTTGACGGCGAGCGGATGGGCGAAGACGGTCACCCCGCCGGCGGCCTTGACCAACCGTATCGCCGTGAAGGGATCGAGTTCGTGCTTCTCGACGTATGCCCGGCCGCCGTCGGCGAGCCAGGCAGGGGTGAACGCGTCGGAGACGCTGGACACGACGCCGAGCTCGACGAGGGCTTCGGCGATGTGCGGGCGGCCGACGGAGCCTTCCCCGGCGATACGGGCGACCTGCTCCCACGCCACGGGCACACCGAGCTCCTGGAGCTTGCCGACCATCGCCTGCGCCCGGGGCACCCGGTCGTCGCGCACCAGCTCCCGCTCGCGCAGCAGTTCCGGCTCCTCGGCGTCGAAGAGGTACGCCAGCATGTGCAGGCCCACCCCGTCGAGGCGGCAGGAGAGTTCGGCGCCGGTGACGAGGGTGAACCCGGCCGGGAGCGGTGCGACGGCGGCCGCGGCCTCGGCGTGACCGCGGGTGGTGTCATGGTCGGTGAGGGCGATGACGTCCAGTCCGGCGGCGACGGCGTTCCGCACCAGCTCGGCCGGGGTGTCCGTGCCGTCCGAGGCCGTGGAGTGGGTGTGCAGGTCGATGCGCACGACGCGTGACTCCGGGGCTCGGGGCGGACAGGGGGACGCTCCAGGATAACCGGCGTATGCTCCCCGCCCCGGCCATTCACCCGCCATCGACGGTAAGGTGACCAACCCCACTCGGCCCCTTACGAGTGCCGATTACGACAAGAGCCTCGGTGACAGCGCCCCGCACGGCAGCAACTCGACCTCCGCACCCGCGTCGCGCAGGTCCGTCAGCACCAGTTCGTCGTACATCAGCAGCCCGGTCTGCTCCGGCCAGACGATCGCCCACAGCCACAGCCCCCGCGCCTCGCCCGCGAAGACCGCGCGGTCGTCCGGGGCGCCGGCCAGATGCCACAGCGGGGTGGGGCGGCCTGCGGCCAGCACCTTGGCCTCCGGGGGCTTCTCGACCTGGATGTGCGGGCCCGGGTCGGGGCCGTCGATGCCCGCGTACCGCGCGCCGAGTCCGACGCTCAGTTCCTCAGCCACCAGCAGCAGTTCACCAATGCCGCCGAGCGGTCCGGGGCCCGAGCACGCCACTGCGGTGGCACGGCCCCCGCTGCGGTCGTCGCCCGCATAGGCGACGCCGGTGAAGAGCCAGCCGACGGGTAGCGGCCACGGCATCCACACGGGGACCTGAGTGCGGTGCACGACGACACCGAGGGCCTCGACACTGGGCGGGATCACCGGCTGCAGCGGGTGCACGGCACCGTGCACATCGCACTGCCAGGAGTCGGCAAAGAGTCCGGGCGCCCTCACCCGGCCACCGCACTTCGGGCAACTGGGTTCGCCCCTCATAGGGGTCAACGGTCCTCCCCGGTCGACGCCGCGTCAAGGACGATCACCCGTCCGGAGCGCGCCTCCACCGGAAGAAAGTAGATGTAACTTGCATTCATTAGCCTGTCTAACTTATTGTGTGTACCCAGCACTCATCGGGACGGGAAAGCGGAGGACCCCTCATGCGCGGAGAGGAACACGACCACGGAGACGATCCGTTCGACGAAGGAGGGCGCAGCATCCTGCGGCAGCCGAAGGCCGTCTGGGCCACGGCCGGGGCGTCCGTCGTGGCCTTCATGGGCATCGGCCTGGTGGACCCCATCCTGCCGTCGATCGCCCAGGGCTTAGACGCGACGCCCAGTCAGGTCTCCCTGCTGTTCACGTCGTACTTCCTGATCACGGCCGTCGCGATGCTGCTCACAGGCTTCGTGTCGAGCCGCATCGGCGGCCGCCGGACGCTTCTGGCCGGGCTCGCGCTCGTGATCGTCTTCGCCGCGCTGTCCGGGACCTCCGGATCGGTGGGCGAGCTCGTCGGCTTCCGGGCCGGCTGGGGCCTCGGCAACGCCCTGTTCGTGTCGACCTCGCTCGCCGTCATCGTCGGCGCCGCGGCGGGAGGGAGCGCCGCCGCCATCCTGCTCTACGAATCGGCGCTCGGCCTCGGCATGGCCTGCGGGCCGCTGCTGGGGGCGCTGCTCGGCGACGCCAGTTGGCGCTATCCCTTCTTCGGCACCGCCGCGCTGATGGCGCTCGGATTCCTGTGCATCGCCGCGTTCCTCAAGGAACAGCCGAAGCCCGCGCGCAAGACGTCGCTGCTCGACCCGATCAGGGCGCTCGGGCACGGCGGCCTCGCATCGGCGGCGGCGTCGGCGTTCTTCTACAACTACGCGTTCTTCACGGTCCTGGCGTTCACCCCGTTCGTGCTGAACATGACGCCGTACAAGTCGGGCGCGGTCTTCTTCGCCTGGGGCGTGCTCCTCGCCGTCTTCTCGGTCCTCGTCGCCCCACGCCTGCAGAAACACCTCGGCTCGCTCAAGGTGCTCGGCGGATCGCTCGTGCTGCTCGCGGTGGACGTCGTGGTGCTCGGCTACGGCAGCCATACGACGGCGATCGTGTGCACTGTCCTGTCCGGCGCCTTCATCGGCGTGAACAACACCGTCTTCACCGAACTGGCCCTCGGCGTCTCGGACGCACCGCGGCCCGTCGCGAGCGCCGGATACAACTTCGTGCGCTGGTTCGCGGCCGCCGCCGCGCCCTTCCTGGCGCCGAAGATCGAGGAATGGAGCAACATCCACATGCCGTTCGTGGTCGCGGGCATCGCGGCGGCGGCCGGCGCAGGCATCGTCTGGGCGCGGCGCACCTCGCTCACCCGCGAGGCAGCGGCACTGGAACCGCGCCACGCCACGCAGGACGGGGTCACGGTCTTCGCCAACTAGGCCCTGTCCGGGCGACCTTGTCGGGCCGGACAGGACCTGGGGCCACGGGGGCGTCAGTCGAGCGGCACGGACCTGCGCAGCGGATCGCGCAGGTCCGTGCCGTGCGTCAGCCAGCGCTCCTGCAGTTCCGCCGCGCCGTGCACCCGTTTCCACGCGGCCTCGTTCGACGTCATCGGCAGCAGCGGAAGGAAACGCACCGGGTCCATCGGGTCGTCCAGCTCGAGGTCCTCCACCAGACCGCCCGGCTCTGCCACCAGCACAGAGCTGAACGGCGCACCGGGCCACAGGGGTTCACCCACGTCCAGCGAGGCGCCCGGCGCGACGACGACGCCCTCGACCTGAGGAGAAGCGCCCAGCACGGCGAGCGGACGCAGCACCTTGTCGGTCTCGGCGCGCCCGGCCCGTACGGACAGGACCAGTTCCGCGCGGGGGCCGGCGACCGGATCGGCGAAGGCCGCCGTGGGGTCGGTCATCGGGTGGGCGGACATGCCCAGGGTGGCGTAGCGCACGAGGTCGCCGTCGTCTCCCCGGAAGCGCAGGACCTCGATGCGGTCCGTACCGAGGAACGTCACCGCGGCGCGCGCGTCCGGTTCGCCGAGCGCGGTGTGCAGCCGGGCCTCGACCAGTGCAAGAACGTCTTCCATGTCGCGAGCATAAAACGCGTAAGGAACGGGCAAACACAGGGATTGGTCCGTAGTCGGCTGATAGGCTTGGCCGCTGGTCGGGACTGCAGGCAGACAGTGGCGTCTCCACGTCCCGATGACACATCGTCCCCCACGGGGGACCGGCCGGAGGAGGTGAGGCTGCGGTGGACCGAAGTCGATCGGGCAGTACCAGCAGCTCTTCCGTACGGCACCGTTCCGCACGCCACGTCTGATCAGGCGCTCCGCGACCGGTGAACCGAGGCCTTCTCCTATAGGGCCCATGGCATTTCGCACGACGGAAGAGCATTTCGTTTTTGCCTGTCTGTAGCGAACGCCGTCACCGCGCGCCCGCGGTGCCGCCCGCTTTGCGGACGTAGCTCTCACGTCCCCATTCCGGGCTGTGCCACGCCATGCACCGACGGCCTCTCCGTGAAGGAGCCAGCCATGTCGATGATCCGTGACCTGCGTGCAGCGGTCCGTCCCTCCCTGCGCAAGAGCAGCGCGCCGTACAGCACGTACGACCCCACTCGCGACCCCTCCGCCTCCAGCGCCGTCGTCGACTGCGCCGTGTACCGCGACGGCAAGCGTCTGGAGACCGACGCCTGCCAGACACCGCACGAGGCGATGCTGCGGGTGCGCGAGGGCGGCGGCTTCGCGTGGATCGGACTGCACGAGCCGACGGAAGCCGAATTCGCGGGTATCGCCGCCGAGTTCGGCCTCCACCCGCTGGCCGTCGAGGACGCGGTGCACGCCCATCAGCGGCCCAAGCTGGAGCGCTACGACGACACCCTGTTCACGGTCTTCAAGACGATCCACTACGTCGAGCATGCCGAGCTCACCGCGACCAGCGAGGTCGTGGAGACCGGCGAGGTGATGTGCTTCACCGGCCGGGACTTCGTCATCACCGTCCGGCACGGCGGCAAGGGCTCGCTGCGCGCGCTGAGGCACGGTCTGCAGAAGGACGCCGAACTGCTCGCCAAGGGCCCCTCGGCGGTGCTGCACGCCATCGCCGACCATGTCGTGGACGGATACATCGCGGTGGCCGCGGCGGTGCAGGACGACATCGACGAGGTCGAGATCGACGTCTTCTCCGCACCCTCCAAGGGCAGCACACGCGGCGGCGACGCGGGACGGATCTACCAGCTCAAGCGCGAGGTGCTGGAGTTCAAGCGGGCCGTCTCCCCGCTGCTGCGTCCGATGCAGCTCCTGAGCGAGCGCCCGATGCGGCTCATCGACCCCGACATCCAGAAGTACTTCCGCGATGTCGCCGACCACCTCGCCCGGGTGCAGGAGGAGGTCATCGGTTTCGACGAGCTGCTGAACTCCATCCTCCAGGCCAATCTGGCGCAGGCGACGGTCGCCCAGAACGAGGACATGCGCAAGATCACCTCATGGGCGGCCATCATCGCCGTGCCC
Source organism: Streptomyces sp. NPDC043812 (assembly GCF_056436245.1). NCBI lineage: Bacteria > Bacillati > Actinomycetota > Actinomycetes > Kitasatosporales > Streptomycetaceae > Streptomyces > Streptomyces sp. NPDC043812. The sequence continues at coordinate 21,556 of NZ_JBWKCY010000015.1, read as the reverse complement.
ACGGCGGTCTGCGGCGTCTACGGCATGAACTTCGACCACATGCCCGAGCTCGAGTGGAAGTACGGCTACCCGATGGTGATGGTGGGCATCCTGGGAGTCTGCCTGGCCATTCACCGCACATTGAAGCGCAACGGCTGGCTGTGACACCGACGGCTCTCGGTAGGCTGCGGGCATGACATCCCCACTGCTCGACCAGGCTCTCGTCGAGGAGGCCACCAAGAAGTCCGGTCTCATCTGGGTGCGCGGCGACGGCCCTGCGCGCGCCCTGTGGCATGTCTGGCACGAGGGTGCCGCGCATGTCGTCGGCGACGGCCCCGGCGAGCAGCCGCTGCCCGGTCTGGTGGCCGGCCAGGCTGCCGAAGTCACCGTCCGCAGCAAGGACAAGGGCGGCCGGCTGGTCGCCTGGACGGCGCGTGTGAGCGAACTCCAGCCGCGCTCCGAGGAGTGGACGGCGGCCGTCGGCGAGCTCAAGGGCAAGCGGCTGAACGCGCCGGACGCGGAGCAGATGACCGAGCGCTGGGCACGCGAGTGCCGGGTGCTGCGGCTCGAACCACAGGACGTGGTCACCGAGCTGCCCGCCACCTCTCTGGCGGCGCCGCCGCTGCCGAGCGCCGCGATCACCCGTGAACCGGCACCTGCCGCGCTCCCCCGCCTGCTGCTGAAGCGGCGCGGAAAGCGGCGTTAGGTTCCGACCCGCAGCGTTGTTCACACTGCTGATCGCGCGGGAGGCCGAGCGGGCGGGGCGCGCCCGGTCGTCTCAGCCGCCCGAGGTCTTCGGGAGCTGACCGCCGTAGTCCAGCGTCTCGCCCTTCGCCGGCTCGGCCAGGGTGAAGTCCTTGTCCCAGTCCCCGAGCGTCAGGAGGCCGGCGCCTCCCGCCCGGGTGAACCGCATCGGATACGGCTTGCCCGTCAGTGACACGTCGAGTATGCCGCCGGTGCCCTTGGCGGCCACGACCTGAATGGTCCGTGTGCCGCCGACCCGCGTCCGGTCGCCCTTGCTCAGCTCGCCCTGCATCCCGAGGAGCCCGTCGAGCAGCACGTCCATGTCCGTGAAGCCGCGGAACTGCTTGTACGAGGGGTCGCCCTTGGGGACCTTCACGTACTTGTCCTCCAGCTTGTCCGCCGCCTCCGCGTCCGACTTGCTGGGCTCCTTGCCGTCCTTGGCGTCCGAATGGCTCCAGAAGCCGGCGTCGGCCTTGAGGAAGAGGGTGTCGCCGATCCGCAGCAGTTCGAAGGTGTTGTCCTTCGAGGTGACGGACCCGGACCCGCCGTCCTGCTTGAGTCGCATGTTCAGCTTGTACGTGCCGCCCTTGCTGAGCAGGGTGCCGGACAGCCGGACCGAGGTGGCGGCGTCCGCGGCAGCGCGCGCCTTCGTCTCGATCTCCTGGGCGCCCAGTCTGCCGATCCCGTTCGTGCCGGCATCCGGATCCTCGCCGCAGGCCGTGAGCCCGGCGGTCAGCCCGGCGCAGAGCGCCACGGCGAGCGCGGCGCGACGGGCGCTGCCGGCCGAAGGAAGGGGAGTCACCAGCGCCCTGCCTCTCATCTGTGGGGGGATGGCAGACCGCAGCGTACCTGGGCTCGGTGCACGGGTTGGCAGAGAGCCGGACGGACGTGAGCCAGGGCGGTGCGGAACGGTACGGGCTAGCCTGAACCGATCGAACAGCAGCGTTTCCGGCAAAGTTCCCGGCGGAAGGAGGCGCGGCATGGTGGCAGGCGCCCCTCGCGTCTTCGTCTCGCATCTCGCGGGTGTGCCCGTCTTCGACCCCAACGGCGATCAGGTCGGCCGGGTGCGGGACCTGGTGGCGATGCTGCGCGTCGCACGACGTCCGCCCCGGTTGCTCGGGCTCGTCGTCGAGGTGATCAGCCGCCGCCGCATCTTCCTGCCCATGACCCGTGTCACGGGCATGGAATCGGGTCAGGTCATCACCACCGGTGTGCTCAACATGCGCCGTTTCGAGCAGCGCCCCACCGAACGTCTGGTGCTGGGCGAACTGCTCGACCGCAGGGTGCGGCTGGTGGAGAGCGACGAGGAGGTCACCGTCCTCGATGTGTCTATCCAGCAGCTGCCGGCGCGCCGCGACTGGGAGATCGACAAGGTCTTCGTCCGCAAGGGCAAGGGCGGTGCGCTGCGCCGCAAGGGCGAGGCGCTCACCGTCGAATGGTCGGCAGTCACCGGTTTCTCCCTCGAGGAGCACGGGCAGGGGGCCGAGAGCCTGCTCGCCACCTTCGAGCAGCTGCGCCCGGCCGACCTGGCCAATGTGCTGCACCACCTGTCGCCGAAGCGGCGCGCAGAGGTGGCCGCCGCCCTCGACGACGACCGGCTCGCCGACGTACTGGAGGAGCTCCCGGACGTCGACCAGGTGGAGATCCTCGGCAAGCTGAAGGAGGAGCGGGCGGCCGACGTCCTGGAGGCGATGGACCCCGACGACGCCGCCGATCTGCTGTCCGAGCTGCCCGAGGAGGACAAGGAACGGCTGCTGACGCTGATGCGCCCGGACGACGCCGCCGATGTGCGCCGGCTGATGTCGTACGAGGAACGCACCGCCGGCGGTCTGATGACCACCGAGCCGATCGTGCTGCGCCCGGATGCCACCGTCGCCGACGCACTCGCCCGGGTGCGCCAGGCGGACCTCTCGCCCGCGCTCGCCGCCCAGGTCTACGTGTGCCGGCCGCCGGACGAGACGCCGACGGGCAAGTACCTGGGCACGGTCCACTTCCAACGGCTGCTGCGCGACCCGCCCTTCACCCTGGTGAGCTCGATCGTCGACAGCGGTCTGCCGCCCCTGTCACCCGACACCGCGCTGCCCGCGGTCACCAGCTATCTCGCCGCCTACAACCTCGTCGCCGCGGCGGTCGTCGACGAGAGCGGATCGCTGCTCGGAGCCGTCACCGTCGACGACGTGCTGGACCACCTGCTGCCCGACGACTGGCGCGAGACCGAGTTCGAGGAGTCCGCCCATGGGTAGCGGCGGGGAACTCGGCTCGACCGAGCGTGGCGAACCCCGCGTCCTGTCCGGGGCCAGCGCGGCGTCGCGCCCCCGCGTACGGCTGGACCAGCCGCGCGCCCCGCGCCGCAGCCTGCTGCCGGACTACGACCCGGAGGCCTTCGGGCGGCTCTCGGAGAAGATCGCCCGGTTCCTGGGGACGGGACGCTTCCTCGTCTGGATGACGCTGACCATCATCGCCTGGGTGGTGTGGAACGTCAGCGCGCCGGAAGATCTCCGCTTCGACGAGTACCCGTTCATCTTCCTCACCCTCGTCCTGTCGCTGCAGGCGTCGTACGCGGCGCCGCTCATCCTGCTCGCCCAGAACCGTCAGGACGACCGGGACCGGGTCAATCTGGAGCAGGACCGCAAGCAGAACGAGCGGTCGATCGCGGACACCGAGTACCTGACCCGGGAGATCGCGGCGCTGCGGATGGGCCTCGGCGAGGTCGCGACGAGGGACTGGATCCGGTCCGAGTTCCAGGACCTGATCAAGGAGCTGGAGGAGCGGCAGGCGCTATTCCCGTCCGAACCCTCCGGGCACAGTGACGAAGGCGACCGCTGACAGGGCTTTCCGGAGGCGGGCATGGGCGCCGTACCATCGTCGGTATGGTTACGGAAGACGCGGTGCTCGAGGCACTGGCGACAGTGAACGACCCCGAGATCAACCGACCGATCACCGATCTGGGCATGGTGAAATCGGTCGACATCGGGGACGACGGCACGGTCGCCGTCACGGTGTACCTCACCGTCTCGGGATGCCCGATGCGCGAGACGATCACCAAGAACGTGACCGACGCGGTCGCGCGGATCGACGGTGTCAGCCGCGTCGACGTCTCGCTGGACGTGATGAGCGACGAGCAGCGCAAGGATCTCGCCGCGTCGCTGCGCGGCACGACCGCCGAGCGCGAGGTGCCGTTCGCCCAGCCCGGGTCGCTGACCAGGGTGTACGCCGTTGCCTCCGGCAAGGGCGGCGTCGGCAAGTCCTCCGTGACCGTGAACCTGGCGGCCGCCATGGCCGCCGACGGGCTGAAGGTCGGTGTCGTGGACGCCGACATCTACGGCCACAGCGTGCCGCGCATGCTGGGTGCGGACGGCCGTCCCACCCAGGTCGAGAACATGATCATGCCGCCGTCCGCGCACGGCGTGAAGGTCATCTCCATCGGCATGTTCACGCCGGGCAATGCCCCGGTGGTGTGGCGCGGCCCCATGCTCCACCGCGCACTGCAGCAGTTCCTCGCGGACGTGTACTGGGGAGACCTGGACGTCCTCCTGCTCGACCTGCCCCCGGGCACGGGCGACATCGCGATCTCGGTCGCACAGCTCGTCCCGAACGCGGAGATCCTCGTCGTCACCACCCCGCAGCAGGCGGCGGCCGAGGTCGCCGAACGCGCAGGGTCCATCGCCGTGCAGACCCACCAGAAGATCGTGGGCGTCGTCGAGAACATGTCGGGCCTGCCGTGCCCGCACTGCGACGAGATGGTCGATGTCTTCGGCACGGGCGGCGGCCAGAGCGTCGCCGAGGGGCTGACGAAGACGACCGGCGCCACCGTGCCCGTGCTCGGCCAGATCCCGATCGACGTCCGCCTCCGCGAGGGTGGCGACGAGGGCAAGCCGGTCGTGCTGTCCGACCCGGACTCGCCCGCGGGCTCCGCTCTGCGCACGATCGCGGGCAAGCTGGGGGGCCGTCAGCGCGGCCTGTCCGGCATGTCGCTGGGCATCACGCCGCGCAACAAGTTCTGACAGCTCGGCGGACGGGCCGACTTCGCGGGGCGAAGTCGGCCCGTCCGGCGTTTCCAAGGACACCAACGAAGGCGTTCCGGTCCCGCGCACAGGGCTACACGTACGCGGACACGTCCCCGATGGCCGAGAACCCCAGACCGTACGCGCTCATCCCCCGCCCGTAGGCCCCGATGTGCACGCCGGTGCCGGTCGTGCCCGCCAGCACCCACCCGAACTCCGACTCGCGGTAGTGGAACGGCGTCGGCACCCCGTCCACGGGCAGCGAGAGCGTCGACCACTCGGCGCCGTTCAGGTCGTCGGCCAGCTCGAACGCGGTTTCCGTCTGCTGGTCCAGCCAGTCGTCGCGCAGCGAATGGTCCAGTTGCGGGGGCCAGGTGTGGGCCAGGAGGCCCGACCCGGCCAGCCAGGCCGCGGAGGAGACCGTGGTGGCATCCAGCACGCCCGTGCCGTCGGCGCTGCGTCTGACAGGGCTCGCCACCACCGTCACGACCACGGCGAAGCGTTCCTTGTCCGCTCCGGCCGCCTCGGACCGTATCGACGGTTCGTCACCGTGGCCGACAGCACCGTGCTGGACGGTGCCGTCCGCGGCGGTACCCACCTGCATCAGCCGGCGCGGGCCTGTGAAGGCCTCGTCCAGTCCGTACCAGGGGAAGGTGGCGCTCATGAAGCCGTCGGCCGTACGCCGCGCAGCCGTTCCCCCCTGCATCGTGCCGGGGCCGTTGCCGCCCGGGGCCGACGCGGCACCGGCCGTACTCTGCGCCGTCAACCGACTCGTCGTCGCCATCTATCCGGCCGCCTCCTTCTGTCATCCACGCCTTCAGCGGCCCGCCCCCCTCGGGCGTCCTCACTGCCGGACAGATGGAGAGAATAGCCACCCGTTCCCTGTGCGCAGGGATTGACAGTCCTCAGGTGGCGTCGGCGTCGAACGGCGGGCGCTCGTCACGGGCCGGGTTTTCCCGCTTCTTCAGCAGGTCGGGGCCACCGGACGGGGAGCCGTTCACCGCGGCGGGGACGGAGCTGTCGGACACGCCGGAGGGCTCCTTGCCGTTGACGGCGTCCGTGACCTCGTTGATTTCCTTCTTGAGGTCGAAGCTGCTGCGGAGCTCCTTCAGTTCCTTCAGGTCGTCGTTCTCCGCGAGTTGCTTGCGGAGGTACGCCTTCGGGTTGAGGTCCTCGAACTCGAAGTCCTTGAACTCGGGACCCAGCTCGCTGCGGATGTCCTCCTTCGCGCTCTCGGAGAACGCGCGGACCTTCCTGACGAAACGGGTGAAATCCTGGATGACCTTCGGCAGCTTGTCGGGGCCGAAAACGAGCACGGCGAGAATCACGAGAGCGATCAGCTCAAGTCCGCCTATGTCATTGAACACCCTGCTGCTCCTCGTGTTCTCTGCGGCCCGCAGGTCGGATGGGGTCCGGGCCCGATCCACGGTACCCGGCCAAGTTGTCTGCCCGGTACCGGCGGGGCACCGGGCAGATGGTCATGAGTTGTCGGCCGATCCCAGCGTCAGCGTCACGGTCCGTTCGTTCGCCCCGCGCTTCAGCGTCAGTTCGAGCCGGTCGCCGGGGCGGTGGGCACGGATCTTGACTATCAGCTCCTCGCCACTGTGCACCCGCTGGCCGTCGACCTCCGTGATGACGTCACCGGGCTCGACCCCGGCCTTGGCCGCGGGACCACCGGGCGTGACCGACGGGGTGTCGTCCTTGCCCTTCTCCCCGACACGGGCGCCGTCGCCGGCGAACTTCATGTCGAGGCTGACACCGATCACCGGATGCGTCGCCTTGCCGGTGTTGATCAGCTCCTCGGCGACGCGCTTGCCCTGATTGATCGGGATCGCGAAGCCCAGCCCGATCGAGCCCGCCTGGCTGCCTTCGCCCCCAGCACCGGTGTCGGCCGCCCTGATGGCGCTGTTGATGCCGATGACCTGTGCCTTGTCGTCGACGAGCGGGCCGCCGGAATTGCCGGGGTTTATCGGGGCGTCCGTCTGGAGCGCGTCGACGTAGCTGACGTCGCTGCCGTCGCCCTTCTCGCCGCCGGCGGTGATCGGGCGCTCCTTGGCGCTGATGATCCCGGAGGTGACGGTGTTCTGGAGGTCGAACGGGGCTCCGATGGCAACCACGGGGTCCCCGACCTGGACGTTGTCGGAATTGCCGAGCGGCAGCGGCTTCAGCCCGGAGACCCCCGAGACCTTGACGACCGCGAGATCGTAGCCGCTGTCCTTGCCGACCAGGGTGGCCTCGGCCGTCTCCCCGCCGCTGAAGGTGATCGTGATGTCGCCCGACGTGCCGGCCGGGTCGACGACGTGATTGTTGGTGAGGATGTGGCCCTGCCGGTCGAGGACGAACCCGGTGCCCGTGCCCTGCTCACCGCCGCCGCTGACATGGAGGGTGACGACGCTCGGCAGCGCGCTGGCCGCGATACCGGCGACGCTGTCGGGGGCACGGTCGGCGCTTGCCCGTCCCGCCTGGGGAAGCTCCAACCGGTCGATGCCGCCGTTGCGTTCCACATAGGCGCCGATGGCGCCGCCCGTGCCGCCCGCGACGAGGGCCAGCACGACCGCGCCGATCAGCAGCGGGCCGCGGCGCTTGCGGGCCACGGGCTCACCGTGCTCGGTGAGCGGCCTGCCCGGTGCGCTCCACGGGTCGTACTGCAGCCAGACCGAATTCAGCGGCTGGGGCCGCTCCTCGGCCTGGTACGGCTGCGCCGACGGCTGGGGGTGGTGGTGCTGGGGGGCCGGCGGGACCGGCTGGTGAGGAACGTGCGGCTCGGGCACCGGGAGGACCGGTGCCGGCTGCGGCGCCGAGGCGTACTGCGGCGGTACGGGCGTGCCCTGGGCCGGGGTCGCCGCCGGATGCTGCACCGGAGGCGCGGGAGCCCAGGGGCCGGGGCCGCCGTACGGCGGGGTGCTGTAGGGATCGGGCTCGTGCAGCGGCGCCGCCGGCCTCGGCGGCTGCTGATCGGCGGCTGCGGCGGCCGTGCCGGCCGACGCCGTCACACCGACCGGTTCGGATGTCCGCGGATGCGCATCGGCCGGGGCGGCGGAGGCCGCCGTGCCGTCGTGCGCCTCGTGCTCAGCGGCGGGCTGCTGCGCGTCGGGCGATGCGGTGCCCTGGGGTTCGGAGTGCGTGCTCCGTACCGCACTGGGGCGGCTCCACCACTTCGCCTTCGGTCCGGTGGGCTTCCCGTCGTCCATGCTCTCCCCGCAAACTGCCGACCACTGCGGTACCCCCGCGGGGCACGCACCCTGGATTCAACCAGGTTTGCGAATCCCTGCGCAGGGGCCCGCGCATGCTCCCCGTCAGCGCGGAGGCGTCCGATGCGGAGCCGAGGCCGTCGAAGCGGCCAGATGTGTCGGGACCGCGGAGGCGGTCGGCGGCACCACGGATGCGGTGGCGAACTGGAACGCCGGCCCCTGCGGCCGCACCATCGGCGGCAGCGTGGAAGCATCGTTGAGCATGAGCGACGCCAGGAAGGGGTGCGGCTGTTGCTGCGCGTGCGGCGGGGCCGCGGGCGTGGCGTCGAGGAACGGGCGGGTGTTGTTCGACCTGGTCAGCCCGCTGCCGGAGCGGCGGCGGTCGCCCTCCGTCGTGCGGACGGAGGTGGCACCGCCGTTCGTCGTGGGGGCGGAGGACGGGCCGCTCGCTGCCGCGGACGGGCCCGTCGGGCGCACCGGGGTCACTTTGTTGCCGCCGCTCTGGCCCCGGGTGCTGCTCTCCGGGGAGAGGTCCAGCGGCACGGCTCCGCCGAGCGCGATGGCGGCGAACGACACGGCGCTGGCAGCGGCGAACGCGAACCTCCTGGCACGCCACGGCGACCGCTCAGCCTCCGCCCGGCCCACTTCGTGGATACGGAAGCCGCTGTCGGTGCCCGGGAGGGCAGCCGCGTGCGTACCCCCGGGGACGTATCCGAACGTCTCCCGGCGGGATTCGCGGGTATGTCCCGCGGACGCGTTCAGAGCTCCGAAGACGCCGTCGGCGGGGCGGCCGCCGAACGGCCCGCCCCTGTCGTCGTCCGCACCGGGGTCCGCCGGCAGCCCCTGAAGCCGCGCGAGCAGTCCCTCGGACAGCGGCGGCGGCGCGGACTGCGCGAACACGTTCTTCAGACGGCGCTGGGCGTCCGCCTCCGCCTTGCATTTGGGGCAGGTCGCCAGATGGGCCAGCACACGGTCTCTGACGTCATGGTTCAGCTCGCCGTCGACCAGCGCGGCGAGCCTGTCCCCCAGGTGTTGCTCCGCCGGGGTCGGACTGGTGCCACTCACGCCGGTCCGCCCTCCCCGGCGAGGCCGACCACGCCGGCCAGCGCACGCTGCTGCTCGGCGCGGGCCTCCGGGGACCGGTGCTGCAGCGCCTTGCGCAGATGGGAGCGACCGCGGTGGATCCGGCTGCGGACGGTGCCGAGCTTCACGCCCAGGGTCGCGGCGATCTCCTCGTAGGACAGCCCCTCGATGTCGCAGAGGACCACGGCGGCGCGGAACTCGGGGGCGAGAGTGTCCAGCGCCTGCTGCACATCGGCGTCGAAATGGGTGTCGTTGAAGACCTGCTGGGGCGACGGCTCGCGACTGGGCAGACGCTCGGCCGCGTCGTCGCCGAGGGCGTCGAAACGGATCCGCTGCTTACGGCGGACCATGTCCAGGAAGAGGTTGGTCGTGATGCGGTGGAGCCAGCCCTCGAAGGTCCCCGGGGTGTACGTCGACAGCGAGCGGAAGACACGGACGAAGACCTCCTGGGTGAGGTCCTCGGCGTCGTGCTGATTGCCCGTGAGGCGGTAGGCCAGGCGGTAGACCCGAGCGCTGTGCGTGCTGACGATCTCCTCCCAGGTGGGAGGGGTCCACGCCTGCGATTCCGCATCCGATGCGAAGGTCGCTGTGGCCACGGAGTCGGAGGGCACGGAACGGTCAGCATTCTTGGTCACGGATTTGGGCTCACCCACCGACCTGAGAAGGCGCCTGAGCACTCCTCCCCGATCCGCAGGTGCAGCCGCACCTCCCCTGTCAGCTCTGGTGGTGTCCAGCGGAGCCCCTACCATAGCCACCTCGCCCGTTAGCTCCGGATAAGAATCTTTACGCGGATTTGGGGCCGGCTTCCGGCCCTGATCCATGTGCTCTCCCGCTCTTTCACAACGCCTGGTCCCATCTGCGGGTTCCCGGGTGCAGCGGATACAGTCAGCGTCGCGCCAACTACGGGGACAGGAGAGGGTCATTACCGCCAACCGGCAGACGAGCTGGGCGTTCGCCGACGCCTTTGTCGCCGAGGACGACGCTCTGCGCTGGGCCCGGGAGCGGGCCCGGGAGTCAGGGCTGTCCTCGGTGTCGCCCGGCACCGGCTCCGCGCTGCGCCTGCTGGCCGCCACAGCCGACGCCAAGGCGGTGGCGGAGATCGGGACCGGGACGGGTGTCTCGGGGATCTATCTGCTGCAGGGCATGCGGCCCGACGGCGTCCTGACCACGGTGGACCTGGAACCGGAACGCCAGCAGTTCGCCCGCGAGGCGTTCCGCGCGGCCGGCTTCGCGGGGAACCGGGCACGCTTCATCCCGGGCGGCGCGCTGGACGTCCTGCCGCGGCTCGCGGACGGCGGATACGACCTCGTGTTCTGCGACGGGGACCGTACGGAGTCGCTCGAATACCTCGCTGAATCGTTGCGCCTGCTGCGACCGGGCGGCCTGGTCTGCTTCGAGGGCGTCTTCGCGGACGGGCGCACGGTGGACTCGGCGTCGCAGCCGTCGGAGGTGCTGCGGGTGCGCGAACTGCTGCGCACGGTCAGGGAGAGCACGATGCTGCTCCCGACGCTTCTCCCGGTGGGCGACGGCCTGCTCTGCGCGGTGCGCCGCGCCTAGGGTCTTTCGTTTCGATCCGGCTGATCCGGCCTGATCCGAACGAGAGGCCCTGGCGCTGCGCGCTCGCTCGCGCACGGCCCGGTCCGGGCGTGGCGCGTGGGGACTCCCCCGAGCCCGAGCCCGCAACCACGCACGGACCGCAAGCCGACGAAAACGCACTGCCCCGGCACATCCGTGCCGGGGCAGTGGAAATACAGGGGCGCGTCAGCCGACGACCTTCTTCAGGGCGTCGCCCAGTGCGTCGGCTTCGTCCGGAGTCAGCTCGACGACAAGCCGACCGCCGCCTTCGAGCGGAACGCGCATGACGATGCCCCGCCCCTCCTTTGTCACCTCGAGCGGGCCGTCGCCCGTCCGCGGCTTCATGGCCGCCATGCTCGTTCCCCTTCCTGAAACCAGCTCATCGCAGCCGGCGGCCCCATGAGAGGTGCTGTGTCACCGGCATCGAACACATTGCTTCCAGGTCATTATCCCGCATGGCGGGACCCAAAGACCAACATCAGTCGGCATCGCTTACGCAACGCGCTCTCGCAAAACCACCCAATTCGGCGATCCGCCTGCGATACTTCGCCGCCGTCGGCAGCCGCCCCGACGAAGATTGTTTGACGCAGGTCACATGTCCGCGCCAGGTGATCTCCGCCATGCTGGGCCTCGACACTGCTGTCAGAGCAAAGGGGACCCACCATGGCCGACACCGTGCTGTACGACGTGAGCGACGGACTTGCGACGATCACGATCAACCGGCCCGAGGCCATGAACGCCATGAACGTCGAGGCGAAGGTCGCCCTGCGGGACGCCGTGCAGGCGGCTGCCGCCGACTCCGCCGTGCGGGCGGTGCTGCTCACGGCGACGGGCAAGGCGTTCTGCGTGGGGCAGGACCTCAAGGAACACGTCGAGCTGCTCGCCCACGACCGCGAGTCGGGCAGCGGGGAGACCATGAGCACCGTGCGGGAGCACTACAACCCGATCGTCCGGGCTCTGACCGGGATGCCGAAGCCGGTGGTGGCCGGGGTGAACGGCGTGGCGGCTGGCGCGGGCCTGGGCTTCGCGCTCGCCGCGGACTACCGGGTCGTGGCCGACACGGCCAAGTTCACGACGTCGTTCGCGGGTGTCGCGTTGACCGCGGACTCCGGCGTCTCGTGGACGCTTCCGCGGCTCGTCGGCCCCAGCCGGGCCGCGGACCTGCTGCTGTTCCCGCGTTCGTTCTCCGCCCAGGAGGCGTACGAGTGGGGGATCGCGAACCGGATCGTGCCGGCGGACGACCTGGCCGCCGAGGCGGACAGGCTGGCCCGGGCGCTGGCCGAGGGGCCGACCGTGGCGTACGGCGCGCTCAAGGAGTCGCTGGCGTACGGCGCGGACCGGTCGCTGAGCGAGACGCTCGACAAGGAGGAGGAGCTGCAGGCCAAGGCGGGCGCCTCCGAGGACCACGCGATCGCCGTGCAGGCGTTCCTGGCGAAGGAGAAGCCCCGCTACCTCGGCCGCTAGGTCCGGCCGCCGCGGGCGAAGCAGTCCGCGAGGTGGTCGTCGACCAGGCCGCACGCCTGCATCAGCGCGTATGCCGTAGTCGGCCCGATGAATCGCAGACCACGCTTCTTGAGCGCCTTGGACAGCGCCGTGGACTCGTCCGTGACGGCGGGGACGTCGGCAATGGTGCGCGGGGCGGGGCGGGGCGCCGCATCGGGGGCGTACGACCAGATGAGCGAGTCGAGCTCGCCGGCGGGCCAGCCGGCGAGCTCGCGCGCGTTGGCCAGGGTCGCCTCGATCTTGGCGCGGTTGCGGATGATCCCGGCGTCGGCGAGAAGACGTTCCTTGTCGGCTTCGGTGAAGGCCGCGACCGAAGCGATCTTGAAGCCGTCGAAGGCGCTGCGGAAGCCCTCACGGCGGCGCAGGATCGTGATCCACGAGAGCCCGGACTGGAACGCCTCGAGGCACAGCCGCTCGAACAGGGCGTCGTCGCCGTGGACAGGACGGCCCCATTCCGCGTCGTGGTACGCCACGTAGTCATCGGCCGACAGGCCCCAGGGGCAGCGCAACCTGCCGTCCGGGCCGGGGACGACGCCGGTCACTGATCCGTCTCCTCACCCGGCTTGGTGAACAGGTCGCGGTGGCCGGACGCGGTCGCCTGTGCGCCGGCCAGCGCCGATTCGAGCTCGGCGATCCGCGCGTCCCGCTCGGCGAGTTCGGCGCCCAGCCGGGACAGCACCTCGTCCACGTCGTCCATGCGGTAGCCGCGTGGGGACACGGGCAGTCGCATGGCGTCGATGTCGGCGCGGCCCACAGGGCGGTCCTGCGGCAGGGGGTCGACCAGTTGCTCGGGCGCAGCATCGGGCAGCGCCGCACTGTCGCCGCCGCCGATCACGGCGAACGTGACCGCGGCGACGACCACGACCATCGCGATCAGCAAGAACAAGAACACGAGCGACCCTCTCCCCGAAGACCTCGGGAACTCCCCGAGCGGAAACCGTCCCGTGCCGATCGTGCCACGGGAGACTGACAGTAGGGTCGCAGGCGAACGATCTGAGGAGGAAACTGCGGATGCTGCGGCTGGGACGGCGCGAGTTCGACGCGCACGAGCCGGTGATCATGGCGATCGTGAACCGGACGCCCGACTCCTTCTACGACCAGGGCGCCACGTTCCGTGACGAGCCTGCGCTCTCCCGGGTCGAGCAGGCCGTGGCCGAGGGAGCCGCGATCATCGACATCGGCGGGGTGAAGGCCGGACCCGGCGACGAGGTGACCGCCGAGGAGGAGGCGCGGCGCACGGTCGGCTTCGTGGCCGAGGTCCGCAGGCGCCATCCGGATGTGGTGATCAGCGTCGACACCTGGCGGCACGACGTGGGCGCGGCGGTGTGCGAGGCGGGCGCCGACGTGCTGAACGACGCGTGGGGCGGTGTGGACCCGAAGCTGGCGGAGGTCGCCGCGCGGTACGGCGCCGGCCTGGTGTGCACCCACGCGGGCGGTGTGGAGCCGCGGACGCGCCCGCACAGGACCACGTACGACGACGTGATGGCGGACATTCTGCGGGTGACCGTGGGGCTGGCCGAGCGGGCCGTGGAACTGGGCGTACGCCGGGACGGGATCATGATCGACCCCGGCCACGACTTCGGGAAGAACACCCGGCACAGTCTGGAGGCCACCCGCCGCCTCGACGAGATGACGCGGACGCAGTGGCCGGTGCTGGTCTCCCTGTCCAACAAGGACTTCGTCGGCGAGACGCTCGACAAGCCGGTCAAGGAGCGGGTCCTCGGCACGCTGGCGACGACGGCGGTGTCCGCATGGCTGGGCGCACAGGTCTACCGGGTGCACGAGGTCGCGGAGACGAAGCAGGTGCTGGACATGGTGGCGTCGATCGCGGGACACCGCCCGCCGAAGGTCGCGCGCCGGGGCCTGGCCTGACGCCGTGCCCGTGGCCCCGGAGACGTCCGGGGCCGCGGGCACGCGCACGACGGGGAAGGGCGGCACGGCCCGTCCGGTGGGTGGGTCAGGGTCCGTCCGGTAGGGCCGGCATCGCCCTAGTGGCCGGTCTCCTTGGTGACCAGGGCCACCGCTTCTTCCACGTCGTCGGTGACGTGGAAGAGCAGCAGGTCACGCTCGGATGCCTTGCCCTGGGCGACCACGGTGTGGCGGAGCCAGTCGACCAGGCCGCCCCAGTACTCCGTGCCGAAGAGCACGATCGGGAACCGCGTGACCTTGCGGGTCTGCACGAGTGTGAGGGCCTCGAACAGCTCGTCCAGCGTGCCCAGTCCGCCTGGCAGGACGACGAAGCCCTGCGCGTACTTCACGAACATCGTCTTGCGGACGAAGAAGTAGCGGAAGTTCACTCCGATGTCGACGTGCTGGTTGATGCCCTGCTCGAAGGGCAGCTCGATGCCGAGGCCGACGGAGATGCCCTTGGCCTCCCGCGCGCCCTTGTTCGCCGCTTCCATGGAGCCGGGCCCGCCACCGGTGATCACCGCGAAGCCCGCCTGGACGAGCGCTCCGCCGAGCCGCACACCCGTCTCGTACTCGGGTGTGCCGGGCTGGGTGCGGGCCGAACCGAAGACGCTGATGGCGCTCGGCAGTTCGGCGAGGGCGCCGAAGCCCTCCACGAACTCCGACTGGATGCGCATGACCCGCCAGGGGTCGGTGTGCACCCACTCGGAGTCGCCCTCGGTGTCCAGCAGCCGCTGGTCGGTGGTGCCCGGCCGGATCTGTTCCCTGCGGCGCAGTACCGGTCCCAGTCGCTGCTCCTCCAGCTCGCGCAAACCCTCGGAGTTGCTGCTCATTGACCTGCTCCCTCCGCCGAACATCATGGTGCTTTGGGTCAGGGTAGGTCGGTGAACGTTACGAATGGCGAAATCAGGGCGATCCGGCAAGGTGCGATGTCAGGAAGGCACGTCGTGTGCCCTGGGGAGGAGGTCAGGCGGTGAGCCACTCCCGCAGCCGGTTCTCGCAGTGGGTGATCCTCTCGACGGCGACGTGCTCATCCCGCTTGTGGGCGAAGAGGGCGTCTCCGGGCCCGTAGTTGACAGCCGGCACGCCGAGCGCACTGAAGCGTGAGACGTCGGTCCAGCCGAACTTGGGCTGAGCGGTGCCGCCGACTGCTGCCATGAACGCGGCGGCGGCCGGGTGGGAGAGACCGGGCAGCGCACCGCCTGTGTGGTCGTCCACCACGAACTCGCTCACTCCGCAGTCCGCGAAGACCTCGCGGACATGGGCCTCGGCCTCCTCCATGCTGCGGTCCGGTGCATACCGGTAGTTGACGACCACGGTGCATGCGTCGGGGATGACGTTGGTGGCCACACCTCCCTCGATGCCGACCGCGTTCAGACCCTCGTGGTACTCCAGGCCGTCGATGACCGGTCGGCGCGGTTCGTACGCGGCGAGACGGGCCAGGATCGGTCCGGCGGCGTGAATGGCGTTGGAGCCCATCCAGCTGCGCGCGGAGTGTGCGCGCTCGCCCTGAGTACGGAGGTGGACGCGCAGCGTGCCCTGGCAGCCGCCCTCGACCTGGGCGTCGGACGGTTCGAGGAGGACGGCGAAGTCGCCCTCGAGCCAGTCGGGATGGGCGTCGGCCACATGCCCGAGCCCATTGAGGTGTGCGGCAACCTCTTCGTTGTCGTAGAAGACGAAGGTGAGGTCGCGGTTGGGCTCGGGCACGGTCGCCGCGATGCGCAGCTGGACGGCGACACCGGACTTCATGTCGCTGGTGCCGCAGCCCCACAGGATCCCGTTCGCGTCCAGTCGCGAGGGCACGTTGTCGGCGATCGGAACCGTGTCGATGTGCCCCGCGAGCACGACCCGCTCGGCCCTGCCCAGGTTCGTGCGGGCCACGACGTTGTTGCCGTACCGGTCGACGGTGAGGTGCGGCACGGCGCGCAGGGCCTGCTCGATGGCGTCGGCGAGGGGCTTCTCCTCGCCGCTGACGGAGCGGAAGTCGACCAGCTCGGCGGTGAGCGCCGGGCCGTCAAGGGTGAGGTCAAGCACGGTTTCGGGCATGGCCCCGACCTTAACGCCCCCTCCAGTACCGTGTGCGTCGTGTCCGAGACCGCCTCCCCCGTCCGGCGCGGCCGCCCCCTGCGCAACGCGGCCGCGCTTCTCGTGCTGCTGGCCCTCATCGGCTACGTCGTCGTGCAGTACGTCACCGGAGGCGGATCGCCGCGGTGCGTCGTGCGCACCGCGGAGGGCGGCGGGGCCTCGTACGAGCTCACGGCGGAGCAGGCGGACAACGCCGCGACGATCTCCGCGGTCGGCTCGGCCCACGGCATGCCGCAGCGAGCCGTCACGATCGCGCTGGCCACCGCCCTTCAGGAATCGGCGCTGCGCAACATCGAGCACGGTGACCGGGATTCCCTCGGCCTGTTCCAGCAGCGCCCTTCCCAGGGCTGGGGAAAGCCGGAGCAGATCCTCGACCCGGTCTACGCGTCGGCGAAGTTCTACGACCGTCTCGCCGAGGTCCCCGGCTACTCGCGGCTGCCGCTGACCGTCGCCGCCCAGCGGGTCCAGCGCAGCGGCTTCCCGCAGGCATACGCGAAGCACGAGCCGGACGCCACGCTGCTCGCGGCCGCGCTCACCGGGCGTGCGCCGGCGACTCTGACGTGTGACGCGCGGGACGGCGGCGCATCCGGCGATCCGGCGAAGGTGCGGACCGAGCTGGTGCGGGCGTTCGGGTCCGACGTGCTGCCCAAGGGCGGGGCGGGACGCGGCAGCGCGGGCGCTCCGAACCCGGCCGAGCTGTCCGTACCGGTGCCCTCCGCGGTGGACACGGACCGCGCCGGGGCGACCGGCCGCGGCTGGGAGCTGGCGCACTGGGCGGTGGCGCGGGCGGAAGTGCTGCGCATCGCGGAGGTCTCGTACGAGGGCCGGGTGTGGAGCGCCGAGGAGTCCGACAAGGGCTGGCGCAGGGCGCGCGCGGACCGGGAACAGCGCGCGGCCGACGGGAAGACCGCCGATCCGGGCACCGGCGACGTACGGATTCTTGTCGCACAGTAGCCCGACACACCACTCGAACGAGGCAATCCGATCCCCTTGAGTATCGGTCGCCGACACGCTTTTCCGAGCCGGTGCGCATCCCCTTCGAATCCCTTGCGTGCACAGGGAAGTGACGGTTCGCCAGCTGACCGGACATGGCAATGTTTGCCCGTTTTCGTACGAGGCCGATAATGCGACGCGTTACCAATTCTTTACCTCGGGGCACCGCAACTTCCCCCTCCCTTGCGGCGGTTGTCATGGCGTCCGAACGCCGGACGGCACCATCTCGCACCACACACTTTCCGAACGTCCTCTCGCTTCAAGGAGCATCATGTCCCTCCCCCTGACCCGTCGGATCGCCCGTGCCGCGCTGCTCATCGCGGCGGGAGCAGCTCCCGTGGTCGGTGCGGCCGGCTCCGCAGGCGCCATGGAACTTCCCAAGGCGCCGGTCGGCGGTCTGACGGCCCTGGACACGGACAGCGTCGACGGCACGGTCGGCGGTGTCTCGAAGGAGACCACCAAGGTGGCAGGCCAGGTCGGCGGCAAGTCGGTCCAGAAGGCCGCCCCCGCAGCGACCAAGGCCGTCGGCAAGGCCACCAAGACGGCGACCCCGCTCGCCAAGAAGGCGGCCGGTGACACGGCCGGCCAGGCAGGCGACCTGGTCGGCGGCGCGGCCAAGGGCGGTCTGCCGACCGACTCCCTCGGCGGCGGTGGCCTGCCCACCGGCGCGGTCGGCGGCGGCCTGCCGCTCGGGGGCTGACCCGAGCCGCACCACAGGTGAAAAAGAAGGGCCCCGGGAGCTTCGGCTCCCGGGGCCCTTCCGTGTGCGAGGGGGCTCAGCCCAGGCGCTTCACAGCCGCCTCGACCCGCTCGTCGGTCGCCGTGAACGCCACTCGTACGAAATGCTCGCCCGCCTGCCCGTAGAAGTCGCCCGGCGCGACCAGGATGCCGAGCTCCGCCAGGTGGGCCACCGTGTCCCAGCACGGCTCGTCCCGCGTCGCCCACAGATAGAGGCTGGCCTCGCTGTGCTCGATCCGGAAACCGTGCGCCTCCAGCGCCGTGCGCAGCGCCGCGCGCCGGGCCGCGTAACGGGCGCGCTGCTCGCCCACGTGGGTGTCGTCACCGAGAGCGGCGACCGTTGCCGCCTGCACCGGCGCCGGGGTCATCATGCCGCCGTGCTTGCGGATCTGGAGCAGCTCCCCGAGCACGTCCGCGTCACCGGCGATGAACGCGGCGCGGTAGCCGGCCAGGTTGGACCGCTTGGAGAGCGAGTGGACGGCGACGATGCCCTCGTAGGTGCCTCCGCACACGTCCGGGTGCAGGACGGACACCGGCTCGGCCTCCCAGCCCAGCTCCAGGTAGCACTCGTCGGTGAACACCAGCACCCCGTGCTCGCGCGCCCACGCGACGATGCGGGTCAGCTCGTCCTTGGGCAGCACCTTGCCCGTGGGGTTGGAGGGCGAGTTGAGCCACAGCAGCTTCAGCCCTGCCGGGTCGAGCTCTGTCGGGTCCTCGTAGACCACGGCCTCGGCGCCGGACAGGCGGGCGCCGACCTCGTAGGTCGGGTAGGCGAGGCGCGGGTGGGCGACCTTGTCGCCCGCGCCCAGGCCCAGTTGGGTCGGCAGCCAGGCCACCAGCTCCTTGGAGCCGACGACGGGCAGGACGTTGGTGTGGGCCATGTTCACCGCGCCGAGGCGTCCCTCGACCCAGCCGACGAGCGCGTCGCGCAGCGCGGCGGTGCCCCACACGGTCGGGTAGCCCGGCGAGTCGGCAGCCGCGACGAGCGCCTTCTGGATCAGCTCGGGCACCGGGTCGACGGGGGTGCCGACCGAGAGATCGACGATGCCGTCGGGGTGGGCCGCGGCCGTCGCCTTGTACGGCTCGAGCTTGTCCCAGGGGAACACGGGGAGGCGCGAAGAGACACTGGCCACGGCGGCGCTCGCTTTCTGGTGCGTGAGGCGTCGAAACACCTCGGTCCCGTACGGACGACGAGCCGTACGGGACCGGGGGCGTGCGGATAGGATCCACCGTCCTGCGGCGGACCGGCTGTCCTGCGTCGGATCAGCCGTTCTGCGGCGGCAGGGCGGCGATGAAGGGATGGTCCCGCTCGATCAGGCCGAGCTTGGAGGCACCACCGGGCGAGCCGAGCTCGTCGAAGAACTCGACGTTCGCCTTGTAGTAGTCCTTCCACTCCTCCGGGGTGTCGTCCTCGTAGAAGATGGCCTCGACCGGGCAGACCGGCTCACAAGCACCGCAGTCGACGCATTCGTCCGGGTGGATGTACAAGGACCTGGAGCCCTCGTAGATGCAGTCGACGGGGCACTCCTCGATACACGCCTTGTCCTTCACGTCGACACAAGGCTGCGCGATGACGTAGGTCACGCTGTCGTTCCTCCTCGGTAAGGGCTGGCTTGCGCGGGAGCGCGGCGTCGTCGATGCCCGCCCCTAGTATCTCCGTTCCCGGGGACGATCCGAACAGGAGGGGCGCGCAGAGCCGTGGAATTCATTGCCGGCGGACGACTCAAGGTCCGTATTACACCCACTGACGTGGGAAAACGAGTGTCCGTGCGGGCCCTGGGCGCGTCCGGCGCCCCGGGTGAGAAGTTCACCGACACGATCGGTGTTCTCACATCCTGGAACGGTGGTGTGCTGGTGATCACACGCCGTAACGGTGAGAGCGTCCACATCGCGGAAACCGCCCTGGTCGCGGGGAAGGAAGTGCCCGCCGCACCCGCCCGGCGGCGCGGGCCGGCGGCCGGTTTCGAGGAGCTCGCGCGGGTGACCGCGAGAGCGTGGCAGCCGGTGGAGAGCGACCGGCTCGGCGACTGGGAGCTGCGGGCCGCCGCCGGGTTCACCCGCCGGGCCAATTCGGTGCTGCCGCTCGGTGACCCCGGCATACCGCTCGACGACGCCCTGGCTCGGGTACGCGAGTGGTACGCGCGGCGCGATCTCCCGGCGTACGTACAGACGGCGACGGGCGCGGCGGGGACGCAGGAGGCGCTGTGCGCCGGGCTGGAGGCGCGCGGCTGGCGCCGCGAGGTGTCCGCCGAGGTGCAGATCGCGGGGCTGGCACCGGTGGGTGATCTGGACGCGGACGTGGCGCGGGTGACGCTCTCACGCTCCCTCGACGCGGCGTGGCTCCGGCGCTACCAGCGGTTCAGTGTGCCCGGACCACATGTGCTCTCCGTCCTCGGAAGCGGTCCTTCCGTGTGGTTCGCCTCCGTGGCCGGGGAGGGCGAGGTGCCTGCCGCCATCGGGCGATGTGTGGTCGACGGACGCTGGGCGGGATTCATGGCCGTGGAGGTCGACCCGGACCGGCGTCGCCAGGGGCTCGCCAAGGCCGTCATGACCGCTCTGGCCCGGCAGGCGCTGGACGAGGGCGCTTCTGCCGCTTGGCTGCAGGTGGAGACGGACAACGAGGTGGCGCACACCCTCTACGCGGGCATGGGTTTCGCGGTCCATCACCACTATCACCACTTCCGCGCGGCGTAGGCGGGTACGAGAGGCGTATGCACAACGAGTCCTGGCGGCAGCGGTTCGCCGAGGAGGCCCGCGCCGAACGCCCCGACCTGGCGCTGCTGTGCCTGCTGGTCGGTACACAGGCGGACCCGGACCTCGACGAGGCGGGCATCGACGCGGCCCAGATCGAGCTGGACCGCCTCGCGGGGCTGCTGCCGTACGGGCTGCGCACACCACGCGCATGGGCCACCGCGCTGTCGGATCTTCTCGGCGGCCGCGAAGGCTTCCACGGCACGCCCGGCGCCTACCAGCACCTGGAGTCCTCGCTGCTGCACACCGTGCTGCAGCGGCGCCGGGGTCTGCCGATCCTGCTCTCCGTGATCTGGACGGAGGTGGCCCGCAGGGCCGGCGGGCCCGTGTACGGGGTCGCCCTGCCCGGCCACTTCGTCGTCGGCTTCGGCGACCCTGACGCCCAGGTGCTGGCGGACCCCTTCGCGGCGGGCCGACTGCTGTCCGCCGAGGACACCGAGCTGTTGGTCGCGAGCACGACGGGTGCGTCTCTGACCCCGTCGATGCTGAGCCCGGCGGACGCGCTCACCGTGGTCTCGCGCATCCTCAACAACATTCGTGCCTGGGCCGCACCGCGTCCCGAGCGCTCAGAGGTCGCCCTGTGGGCGATCGACCTGCTGCTGCTCCTGCCCTCGCATCCCGCCCGGCTTCGCTATGAGCGGGCCCAACTGCTCGTGCAAAGGGGCGAGTTCACCTCGGGCGCGGCAGAGATGGACGCCTATGCGGAAGTGGTCTCGGCGGTCGAGCCGACCACGGCCGAGGCGATCAGAGGGCGGGCTCGGGCGGCGCGCGCGATGCTGAACTGAGCGAGTGACAAAGCGGCGCCGTCGGCCCTTCGCCATGGGGACGGGCATCTTCGGGATACGCGGCCGACAACTC
Organism: Streptomyces sp. NPDC043812; assembly: GCF_056436245.1. Lineage (NCBI taxonomy): Bacteria > Bacillati > Actinomycetota > Actinomycetes > Kitasatosporales > Streptomycetaceae > Streptomyces > Streptomyces sp. NPDC043812. Next base: position 144 of record NZ_JBWKCY010000015.1, on the reverse strand, counting down.
GCCGCTCTCCTCGCACCCCCAACTGACAGCTCTCTGGACCCACTTGATGCCGACGGCGCGTCACATGAAAGGGTGATCGTCGGATTTTGTGCTTGCAGGTGGGAACGGGGGCGGTTGCGTCGTGGGGTACACGATTCCTGAGGG